>JAJRPL010000474.1 GCA_024280815.1 Bacteroidota bacterium | reverse complement strand
AGCGTTTTGCCATAACAAACCCTGTTTGTTTAAACGGTTTTTTAATCGTATTGTAATGTCTTGTAAACATTGACTGTCTTTTTTATCTGCATGATAAGCTTTAATATCTGTGATAACATGATGCCCTGTATCAACACTTAATTGACTCATATAATTTAACTTTCTTGCTTTGCCTGGTTTTACGCTGATTCGTGCATCTGGGTCGGTAGGACTATAGTGGGTTTTGTTGGAGGTGTATTTTGATCCTTTATTCCCTGCTCCTGGCCTGTGATTTTGATCTTTTGACCATTTCTTATTTCGGGTTTTTATTGCCTGTAATTCACTTGGCTTTGCTGTAATAGTTTGCTGAATCTTACTTGCTTTATTCTCTTTAGGGTTTCTACACATTTTCTCTTTATCCATACTACTGATATGGCGTACTTTTAATAAGTAGGCATCTAGTTCTTCTACAGGTACTTTTAATGCTAAGCTATCCATCGAAGCATTCGCTTTTATCGGTGCTGAATCTATGGCTTGAGTATGACCACTTACCATACCTTTGCCTACACACATAGATAAGACTTTAGTAAAAACCGACTCAAAGACTTCTTCGGTGTATAATTGACGTGTTCTACTTATCGTAGAATGCCATGGTAATGGCTCATCTATATCGTAATTTAAAAAATATAAAATATCTAAACGCATACTACAATGCGTTATCAACTGTCTATCGCTTATAATATTCTCTAAATAACCAACTAAACATAATTTAAAGAAAACTACTGGGTCGACACTCTCCTGTTCGCTCTCTCCATAAAAGGGCGAGTCAGTTTATATAAAAAATGTAAATCCAATACAGCCTTTAATCTACGATAAAAATTAGTTTTGGGAACTCGCTCACTCAATTGAAAATTAGCAAACAACTTTTCTTGATAATCTTTCTTTCCTTGCATGACTAAAAATACAGAAAATCAATAACTTAACAAAATTATTAATACCTTTTTTACTTTGTTTGTAATAAAGTTTTTAGTTTCTTGTGCAACAGGCACAAAGTGTATAATTCATTGCTTGGGGAGGTTTGCACTTGGAAAATCCTGCGGATATTCAACCAGTTCCGTGAAAGTTTACTAATTTAGTTGCTGAAACACTCAACGAAATCATACACAAAACGTTGGGCAGTATAAAAAATCACGTATCATAATCGAATATTTCCGTATCATATCGTATCATACTAATCTTTTTGATATATTTGCATTATGGAAAATAAAGTATTTGATTTTACACTTAATTTGGATTGGAATTTACTAAAAAATGTTAGTAAATTAGACAGGTTTGATGCGTCTTGGACTACCATTGAAAAAAAAGAAAAACAAAGTCTTAAGCAATTAAAAAATATTGCTACAGTTAGAAGTGTTGGAGCATCTACTCGAATTGAAGGTTCTAAAATGAGTAATGAGGAAGTAAAAGTATTACTTGAAAAAAT
The DNA here is from genome assembly GCA_024280815.1 of Bacteroidota bacterium. Lineage (GTDB taxonomy): Bacteria > Bacteroidota > Bacteroidia > Flavobacteriales > Flavobacteriaceae > Aureibaculum. The sequence continues at coordinate 1,200 of JAJRPL010000474.1, read as the reverse complement.
AGACATTACAAAAATTGAAGACAGAGATGCTCAAGAAGTAATAGGATATTTTGAAGTTTTAGACCTAATCTCTAAAAATTATTCTGAAATAGACATTACAGAAAATAATCTGAAAAACCTACACAATATTCTTTTAAAACATAGCGATAAAGACCAATGGCATAAAGGAAATTACAAACAACATTCTAATGCAGTTGAAGCAAATTTACCAGATGGAACAAAACAAATTATCTTTCAAACAACAAATGCTGGATATGAAACTGAAGGTGCAATGAGAAGACTAATAGAATGGTATAAAAATGATACTGAAGCACATCCATTAGTAAAGTCTGCCGTATTCTCTTATGAATTTGTAAGTATTCATCCTTTTCAAGATGGAAACGGAAGGTTAAGCCGATTACTTGCAACACTTCTGTTATTAAAAAACGGATATAATTGGATACAATATGTTAGTTTAGAACACGAAATTGAAAGTAGAAAAAATGAATATTACATTGAATTAAGAAAATGTCAAGCAGAAAGACCAAACGAAAATGTTACAAGTTGGATAAATTTCTTTTTTGATGCACTAATGAATATTCAAGAACAATTAATGAAAAAATTAGAAACTAAAGGAGTAAAAACGAAACTTTCACCGAGAGAGAAATCAATCCTTATGTTTATTGAAAATAATGCAGGAACAAAATCAGGAAATATTGCAACAAAATTAAACATTCCAAATCCAACTGTTAAAAGAATATTAACAAAATTAGTAAATGAAAATTTAATTGAAAAATTTGGAATTGGAGCAGGAACTAATTATGCTATACAGTAACACTGCCCAACACTTTGTATAGTTAATGGCTACTAAGTGCTAAACCCAAATAAAGTACTTTAATTTAAGTTTGGTGCTTATCCGAAAGTTTTGTGATTTTATCACGCCATTAACCATACAAGTAGCCGTTGTGTTTCATACTGACCCGTCCAAAAAATGTATACACAAAACCAGTATATATGTATAACAACAAAATTATTAGACGCTATAGTGAGAGTTTCAAAACAAAAAAACCCTTTTGAATTAATGACACTATCCCGTAAAGTGTGTAAACTTAATTTCATAGGGTTCGATTTTTATTAAGTTGAATCCTATTTTCAAATATAGTCAAAAACTGGTTTAAAATCACACCCCAGTTTCGAATAGGCATTGTCCATTTTTTTGTT
>JAJRPL010000035.1 GCA_024280815.1 Bacteroidota bacterium | reverse complement strand
TCTGATAACTTCTGACAGACCTTTCTGACTTATAATGCCTAAACGAGCAGCCATTTCTTGCAAAAGAATTGTAGCAATAATAGACAATACCATTGCCCACAAAAGACTGAATCCGAATTGAACTCCCGCCAAGGAACATAAAGTAACCGTGCCTGGCCCAATAAATGCAGCTGCAACTAATGTGCCTGGTCCAATATTTTTAAACCATTTTTTAATCATCAGACAATGAATTGAGTGCATAAATAGCAAAACTACCCAACCAATGCCCTCCTTCGTAACTATCACCAATTATATGCGGTAATGAATACTGAATATGATTTCTTGCCACTAACTCTAAATGTTTATACTCAGATAATCCTTCTGCAATTTTACTCAAACTCCACGCTCTTGAAAAATTTACACCATCTAAATGAACCAATTTACCATCTGACCTGTCAGAGACTTTACCAGTTTCTAAGGTGTACTTTTTATCTTTTAGTTGCGGTAAAAATTTATGTAACCAAGTCTTGAATTCTTTTTCAGACAGTACACGCTTCATCAAAGCAGCCTCTTCAAGACAAGGTGACAGAAAATCAAAACCTCCAGGTTCCCAAGAAATAGGGCACTTTTCATCAGATGAATAAAAATATTTTGCTCTTTTCTCAATTATAGCTTTAAACATCTCATTATTTGTGGTATTGGCATAATCCCACGCAAAAGAAAGACCGAAAGCTGTGTTTGGATGCTCTCCAACACGAATAGGATAATTTAATTTTGGTAAAAAATCAATATATTTTCGTACTATTAAATCGGTTAACGGTTGTAAATTCTCTTCTAATTCTTTTGCTATTGGATCATTCCAAGTATGGATTTCTTCTGCCAATTTAAGTAACCAAGCCCATCCATATGTGCGTTCATACGATTTGTTATACTTCCCTTTAAAATAACCAATTTCAACTTCAATATTTTCTTTAGAAAGGTGTTTCAACAGTTTTAACTTCGCTTTATTTGCTTCTTTAATTTCAGGATATTTCTTCAATAACGACACTAAGCTCCAATGCCCATGGACGGCAGAGTGCCAATCAAAACAACCATAAAAAGCAGGATGTAGAGCCTTAGGGGGCTTCAAATCATCAATACTACCTACAGTTTGATTTAGCTTGTTAGGATATTCAGTATCCAAACAATGTAATGGTAATACTGAAAGTCTATTTGCTTCGGTTAGTGTTAATTTTTTAAGTGAGGAATTTTTCACAATATTTGTCTGAGAAAAACAAAAAACGGAAAATAATATGATAAAAAAGGTGTAAAAAAACTTCATGCAAAATTCTGATTTATAATGGCTTCTTACTGTTTATAATGGGTAATACAATTAACGCACAATGTCATTCAGAGGAAGGAACGACCGAAGAATCTAAAAACCACAAATTATGAAATGTATTCTAGAGATTCTTCACTACATTTCATTTCTCCCGAAACATCGGGACTGAATGGCATTTATTTTCAATTTTTGACAAGCCTGAAAAAGTTTATAATTTCAATTTAGATCTGTAATTCACTTAGAACATCTATAAAGCAAAAGAATTCACACTACAACAATCAAATTAATAAATACTCAGAAAAAATATTAATATTTAATACTGATAATGTTTATACAGCTCTATTTTAGACTTATCAAACTCATGTTTTTCTTTAACTTTCTTCAATACTGCTTTCTCTTTGATATTCAGTAAATAATTTGAAAGCTTATCTAAAATTGGGTGTTGATCGTTAGTATTTATCTCTATTTTATCTCCTTCAAACGTCTCAATAATATATGTATATTTAGGAGTGTCGTTAGGTTTTGATTTTTGCTCCCATTTTTCATCTATATTTCGCAACTGACTCCTATTCAATATCTTTCTTAATTGATAGATGTCATTTTTAGATAACTTTCCTTTAAAATTACCTTTTTTATCAGCATATTCTTTCCCCTTATAATATACTGTTCCATCGGCATTAATCTGGACAGACACTGAAGGACAAGTACCAAAACAAGTCGAAGAGTGAAATGTTATTTTTTTAAAATTAACTTTTGACAATAACACGCCTCTGTTGTAAAATATATACTGTTTCTCTTTAGAAAAAAGACTGTGATCTAATTTACGATACTCTTCTTTTTTTTCATCTTCTATAATTGGTACAATTACCAATTTATTCTTTTTAAGCTCTTTAATTTTAAATTCAAACTCTTCCGTTTTAAAATCGCCTCCTTCTCTATAATTTACTTTAAAAGATAATTTTTTATTCTCAAGATCAAAAAATACTACTTGCTTTTTATTGTCAAAATTATAAACAACAGAACCATCATTAAACCTTAGATAATCTAAATCTTTATTAATCCACTCTGTCTTTGTTAATAGACTATTAGCACTAGCCTTAGATTGAGAATTAACTGTAAGCGTAGCTAATAAAATTAGTATAAATAGTAAGTTTTTCATTGTGGGGTATCTTAATACTTTCCAAACTTAACAAGTTAAGTGCTGAAAAACCATTTTTATCAATTGTTTTTATTAACAATTACTCTTTTTAACACATTTTAAGAGAGTTTAATTGACAAAAAAATTAACTTAACCAGCCTTCTCTATCTAAACTTCTATACTGAATGGCTTCTGAAATATGATCTGGTTTGATACTTTCAGAAGCATCTAAATCAGCCACGGTACGTGACACCTTTAAAATTCTATCATAGGCTCTAGCCGATAAATTTAAGGCCTCCATCGCTGATTTTAATAAGGTCATAGATGCATCATCTAACTTACAGTGTTTTCTTATTTGCTTGACATTCATTTGAGCGTTATAATGCACAATTTTACTATCAGAAAATCGCACCGTTTGCAATTCTCTTGCTTTTGTAACCCGTTCTCTAATCACCTTGCTTGGTTCTCCTTTTCTGGTTTCGGATAGTTTCTCAAAAGGTACAGGCTGTACTTCTATATGAATATCTATACGATCTAACAAAGGCCCCGAAACCTTGCTTAAATACCGTTGCATTTCAGTTGGTGAGGAAGTAACATGCCCTGGAGTATCATTAAAATAGCCACTCGGACTCGGATTCATACTTGCCACCAACATAAAGCTACTCGGATAAGTTACAGTAAATTTCGCTCTAGAAATAGTCACTTCTCTATCCTCTAAAGGTTGACGCATTACCTCCAACACAGTTCTTTTAAATTCTGGCAATTCATCTAAAAACAATACGCCATTATGTGATAAAGATATTTCTCCCGGTTGAGGATAAGCCCCACCTCCTACTAAAGCAACATCAGAAATGGTATGATGTGGTGATCTAAATGGGCGTTGCCCCATGAGTCCTGAGTTTTCTTTTACTCTACCTACTACGGAATGAATTTTAGTAGTTTCTAAAGCTTCTTGCAGGGTCATTGGCGGTAAAATACTTGGCAGTCGTTTGGCTAACATAGTTTTACCAGACCCTGGAGGGCCTATAAGGATAATATTATGCCCGCCCGCCGCTGCAATCTCCATACATCTTTTGATAGATTCCTGACCTTTTACATCTGAAAAATCAAATTCAGGATTTTCTAAATTGTTTTCAAACTCTTTCTTTGTATCGACAACAGTAGGCTCAATAGTAGAGTTACCTTCAAAAAAATCAATAACTTCTTTGATATTTTCTATACCATAAACTTTCAATCCGCTAACAATCGCAGCTTCTTTTGCATTTTGTTTGGGTAGGATAAAACCTTTAAAACCTTCTTCTTTTGCTTTAATAGCTATAGGAAGCACTCCTCTAATAGGCTGTAAACTTCCATCAAGTGAAAGTTCACCCATGATTAAATAATCAGAAATAGCATCACCTTTAATTTGAGAAGAAGCTTTTAAAATTCCTATGGCCAATGTCAAATCATAAGCAGAACCTTCTTTACGTAAATCGGCTGGAGCTATATTTATGGTAATTTTCTTACCAGGAATTGAATAACCATTATTCTGCAAAGCTGCAGCTATCCTAAAATTACTTTCTTTTACAGCATTATCGGGCAAACCTACCAAATGATAACCAATACCTTTATCGATATTTACCTCAACGGTAATTGTAGTAGCCTCAACACCAAAAACAGAACTTCCGTAAACTTTTGTTAGCATCTGTTCTTTTTATTTAAAACGGGATTTGCATATATTTTCAACAATCTATGTTGTATATCAAGATTATCACTTTGTGCTTGTATATAACTACTAAAAGCTAATAGATCTTCTTTATTATAAAAACCAGCATATTCTTTAACTTCATACAGCATGTCATAACTCATATAATTGGTTTTATACAAATTATAATTTTTATAAACCAACCTGTCCATTTCTTTAGCTATAGCATTTATGGTTGATTTTGAATCGCCTGAGAAATCAATTCGCTCTACATTTAATTTTTCAAAATACAATGTGACGTCACCTTTTGACTCTTCAATACCTTTGAGAATGCTATTGATATTTTCATATCTAGATTTTTTATAAGTGCCTGTTTTTTCTCTAGTTTGTAACTCTATTGCTTTTTCTAATGCACAAGGTTCGTATTCATAAGACACTGAAGACACTACAATATTCAACTCCTCTAAGGCTTTTTTCATATCTTTTCTACCACTCATTAATAGCATTTTTACCAACCCTGGAGAGGTTTTATCAAAACCATCTTTTGCCCTTCCGTTACTTTGTGCTATCCATGATGAAACTTTTTTTTCAACTATTGAGTGCCTTAGATAGGCAGATAAATTTATGGCGTTTTTAACCAACTCAATTTTTGAACCATTTCTATAAACCGTATACATATTATTGAGTTTTGCTACGCGTTCAATAAGCTCATCAACAATTAAATTATCTCCTAATGAGATTTCAGTATAAGGATGATCATGATAATGAAGCCAATGCTGCAACAATGCTGCATCAATAAAAATATCACGGTGATTTGAAATAAATAGATGGTTTCCTTCTTTACAGATTTCATCCAATCCGTAAATTTTTAATTGATTGATAGAATTCTTTATTAAATCATCAAGCATAGGTATTACAAAGGCCGTTTGAAAATCTGCACAGCTATGACATGTCTTTAATTTCTCTTCTATAATAGCATCTGACCAATTAGGATAAAAATAACGAGCACCGTTATTAAATTGATTGCTCTTTATCAAAAAATTCAAAGCCTCTTCAATTTGTTGTTGACTGTAAGGTGCTATCCCTCTAAAATCTGGTAATATTTCATTTATCATACTCATAGATTCTTTAAAATTACATCATTCTTATTAAAGTTCCAAAAACTTATCGCTTATCAATAAACAAAATTGGTTTACGACTCATTTTGGGAAATTTCAACTTGTTAATTTCATCAATAGCATGAAATTCAATCGTGGGTAATACTCTTAATTTTGCCCTGCAATGATCTTTTATTTGACTCAACAACTCGTTTGATGTTGTTTTTGATCCGATTTTAATCAAAATTTCATCAGTACCAATTGCATTTTGTGATATTTCAATGATATAATTTTCTATCATGTCAAAATCATTCAACATATCATATATAGCTGGCGGATACAAGGTCGTTCCTTTGTATTTTACCATTTGTTTCTTTCGGCCAATAACAGGACTCAACCGCAACGTATTTCTACCGCAATCACAAGGTTTTGAATGAGCTTTTACCACATCACCTGTTTTAAAACGCAGTAAAGGCATCGCCTCAACTCCCAACGTAGTTATGGTTAACTCACCATATTCGCCTTCTTTTACAGGATGATTATTATCATCTAAAATTTCAACAATAATCAATTCAGGATGATGATGTCCGCCTTGCTGCTGCTCACATTCAGTAAAAGCAGTTGCCATTTCTGTAGAGGCATATGTGGAAAACAAGTCTATTTTCCATTTTGAGGTGATTTTGTTTGCTAACAAATTTAAAGAAAAATCTTTGTCACGTAAAGATTCACCAATACAAATCACACCCTTTACACTTGAGGCATTATAATCAATATCATTTACTTCGGCATAAGCAATTAATTTCAATAAAAAAGAAGGTACAGCAATTAAATAGGTAGGTTTAAACTTCAGGATAGAATCCCATTGTAATTCAGGAATTCCTGCCCCCACCCTAATGATACTAGCTCCTAATTTACGGACGCCTAAAAAATAGGCCAATCCAGCCATAAAACGCCTATCCATCGTGGTCATTAATTGCACTGTATCGTTTGCAGTTACACCTGCACATGCAAAAGATATGGCTTCATTATATGCCAATCTATCCAAGTCAGCATCAGTCAACGCAAAGGTTACTGGACTGCCTAAGGTACCAGAAGTAGTTACATAATCAACTATTTTATTTTTTGGTACACAGATAAAATCATCATTGTACAATTGTAAATCGTCTTTTGTTGTAACAGGAATTTTAGTTAAATCACTAAGTGTCTTTATTGACGATACTTCTATTTTATGTTGCTTAAATATCGATTGGTAATATTTAGAATTCTCTTGAAGATAAATCAACATTTCTGTTAATTTTCTCTCTTGAAAATGTTGTATTTCAGTAGTAGATTTTGTTTCAATATTCGGAATCATGCAATAAACTATAAGATTGCTAAAATAAGATTAAAAAATTGATGTACGAATAGTTAAGGTAAAAAAAACCAAACAACATAAATTGAAAACTATCTAAAATAGTATTATCTTTACAATTCACATATAATGGATATATAGTTACCAAGGTAACTATATTCCTACGTTGCCAGTAAGTTAATTACGTGAATATCTTTCCTCAATATAACTGAAAATAAAATTGATTTTTTGGTGTTCTAAAATTAAAAAAACTTCTAAGGCTTGTCCTATTTTACATGAACCTGTAGACTCCAATTAGGAATGA
>JAJRPL010000473.1 GCA_024280815.1 Bacteroidota bacterium | reverse complement strand
ATGAAATTCAATACAAAAACAATTCACGGTGGTCAAGAACATGATCCGTCAACTGGAGCAGTAATGCCTCCAATATATCAAACCTCAACGTATGCTCAAAGTAGTCCAGGCACTCACAAAGGTTATGAATATTCTAGAGCTGCAAACCCAACACGTACTGCTTTAGAGAATAGTTTTGCTTCAATAGAAAACGGAACGCATGGTTTTGCTTTTTCTTCAGGCTTATCGGCTATTGATTGTGTATTGAAAATGTTAAATCCTGGTGATGAGATCATTGCAGGTGATGATTTGTATGGTGGTACCTATAGGATGTTTACTACTATGTTCGAAAAATACGGATTGAAATTCCATTTTGTAAATATGGAGAATCCTTCAAACATTGAGTCTCTTATTAATAAAAACACCAAATTAATTTGGTTAGAAACACCTACAAATCCGTTAATGAAGATTGCAGATATTGAAGCCATTTCTAAATTGGTAAAGGCTAAAAACACTAGTATTCTAGTGGCTGTTGACAATACTTTTGCAACACCTTATTTACAACTTCCGTTGGATTTGGGAGCTGATATTGTTATGCATTCTGCCACAAAATATTTAGGTGGTCATTCAGATATTGTAATGGGTGCTTTAATGGTGAAAAATGAAAAACTAGCGGAACAACTTCATTTTATTCAGTTTGCTGGCGGGGCTGTTGCTGGGCCTCAAGATAGTTTTTTAGCTCTAAGAGGAATTAAAACCTTACATATAAGAATGCAACGTCATTGTGAAAACGGAATGCAAATTGCTCTGTTTTTAGAACAACACCCTAAAATCGCTGATGTTTTTTATCCAGGGTTAACAACAGATAAAAATCATGCAATTGCAAAAAAACAAATGAAAGATTTTGGTGGCATGGTTTCTTTCAAATTAAAAAATGAAAGTAGAGCTGCTGCTTTTAAGGTCTTAGAAAATTTTAAGGTATTTACCTTGGCTGAATCTCTTGGAGGCGTTGAAAGTTTAGTGAATCATCCTGTAACTATGACACATGCTTCTATACCAGAAAAAGAAAGAGAAAATATCGGAATTACTGATTCATTAATTCGGTTAAGTGTTGGAATTGAAGATATTGACGACTTACTAAAAGATTTAAAAAGTGCTTTAGGCTAATTTTTAGTATTTATTAGAGAAAGTTTCCATATTAGAGATTACACCAAAACTAAAATAAATTAAGGTGTCATTAAATCTGTTTTCAGTAACATTGGCGTCTAAACCATCATATTTATCTGTAATAAAGTATTGCCATCTAGCATCTAATACTAAATCAAAATCGTTTAATTTATACCTTGTACCTGCACTCGCTGTAAATGAAAAAGTGTTATCTTTTTCAACATAAACATTATTTTGCCATTTTTCTGGTAAAACTGTTGAGTCTATAGTCCAATCGCCTCCTTTAGATGTTAGTTCTGGTGTGTAAATATTAAATTGTAATCCAAGCCCAATGTAAGGGGCAAATTTAATATCATCGTTAAATAAAAGGCCATAATCTTCTAAATTTTTAAAATGAAATTCTAAACCTGTGCCAAAGTTAAGAGACTTTGTTTTTCCTTTCATATCTCTCAACTTCTGTGCTTGAGTACTTGTAGAACCTTCAGCAGCATAACGCCCTTTATGCTCTAAACTATTATTAAAATAGTACGATATCTCTGATTTTAATTTAAAATGATCTGAGAAAAAACTAGCACCATTTCTCCAGTTGTAATTGTTCCCATAAAAATTTAAATAATGTACAGCAGCAATACCAAAACTTGTAGCTGTACTACTCGGTAAATGATGTCTTTCACCATAATCAGTCTGCATAGTAACTGGCCCTGCTGTAATACCATATTCATAGCTTAATTCTATTTGAGCAAAAGTATTAGATATAGTGAAAAATATAAATAACACAAATAATTTAAGAGTTGATTTCATGTACTTTCCCATTTTGGTCGCAATTTACTAAAAAATATGCAAAAGTCGTTATTTTAAAACACTAATAATAACTTATTTCCTTTAAAAATATTGTTTATAAAGTCAAAAACATACCTTTTTTTATTAAATAAAATAGAGCTCAGTATTTAAATTCACATCTTTAAGGTCAATAAAACAGTAATATTATGGATGTCTCAAATATTGTCATAGTCTCAGGTAAGGAAAGATTTCTCACGTACTTGTAATGGTTGTTTACATCAAGAATCTGCTACAGCAAACACACTTTTCACAAAGTCAAATTCGGTATTCGCAAAGCGTTTTTCATTGTATTCGAAATGGGATCCAGTACTAAAAGTATTTCAGCAAGCTATGCTGCCGTTCGTTTTGGTATTATTGAAAAGACAGCTCGTTGGTACGTGAAGCTATGCAGAGTAAAGGTGTTCATCCTATGGGTGGTAAACGTGTTCTTGGTGGATGTGAGAAAGGACAAGTAGGCAGAAGCTATAAGGCAAAGAAAACTATAACTGCTGTCGAGTTAACAGATGATGGTAAAGTCAAGAGGATGTACGCAATGCGTATTGAAGATTTTTCTGCTAGATTCCTGCAATAACATGTTTATTAATCACATCAGTCGTGAGGCTAAAATAACAACGGATAAATGGAGAGAATAAAGACCTATCGCAAAAACTTATGACATTACACAGATTGACAGTAATGGCGGACTGAACTTCAAAAGTATTACACACTATGATTCATCAAATAAAATCTCGGATAAGGACTGCATATTCTTGGGTAAGTGATTTCAATATCAACAGATACTTTAATGAGTTTTGCTTTAGAATTAATCGCTCTCAGAGTAAGTTCACAATTTTCAATAATCTAATAACTAAAATGGTCAGAAAAAATGAAATATATCATAATCAAATTATATACAACTAACTACTGACCTCTAAAATAAAAATTATAATTAACTAATATTACTCGCTTGGGATCCAAAAATTTGAATCAAAATTGACAATTTTATTGTTTTCAATGATTACACCTTCATTTTCTAACAATTGTTGCATTAAATTAATTCCGTCAAAATGATGTTTACCTGTTAATAAACCTTGTTTATTAACAACTCTATGTGCTGGCACCGTATCATCATTATGACAAGCTCTCATTGCCCAGCCAACCATTCTAGCAGATTTTGCAGCACCTAAATGTTTGGCTATTGCACCATAAGAGGTAACTCTACCATAAGGAATCTTTCTTGCAATATTATAGACTTTTTCAAAAAAATTACCTTCTTTACTCATTTTACAGTATTATAAAATTGTAAAACGCTAAAATACAGAAAATTATTTATAGTGTGTTCTAAATTTAATATATGTAATTGCTTTATTCTTCTCTAAAAATTGTTTTTCGTAAAATGTTTGCGTAAGTATTGCTTCCTCTGGACTGTGATTATTCTTATAAATATGATGATGTGCATATATTATTTCATGCTTACCTTCTTGAAGAATGCCTAAGGTGTAACCGTGTAAGAATTCACTATCAGTTTTTAAATGTACAATTCCGTTTTTTATGAGAATTTGTTGGTATTTTTTTAAAAATTCAGGATTTGTCAAACGATGTTTCATCCGTTTAAACTTAATTTGAGGGTCAGGAAATGTTATCCAAATTTCACTAACCTCATTGGTTGCAAAACACAAATCAACCAATTCTATTTGAGTTCTTATAAAAGCAACATTTGTAAGATTTTCTTCTAATGCTGTTTTAGCACCACGCCAAAAACGAGCACCTTTTATATCAATGCCTATATAGTTGAATTGTGGATTTTTTCTAGCAAGTGCGATAGAATATTCACCTTTACCACAACCTAATTCTAAAATAATCGGATTTTCATTGTTGAAAATAGTATTCCATTTTCCTTTTAAATGAAAACCATCAAATATTTCTTGCCGAGAAGGTTGTAAAACATTTGCAAACGTTTCGTTTTCTAAAAAACGCTTTAATTTATTTTTACTTCCCAAAACAGCTAAATTGAAGAAAAATTATTGTTCACCTGCTTTTGCTTGCTTTGACATTTGTCCCAACCAATAGAACAAGAAAATAAAACCAATAGTAACTAAAAAAACACCCATTGCATTTGAAATCCACCATCCGTCCATAAATCTAAAAAAGTCATAAGGTGCAAATAAAAAATCTGTACAAAAATCACCTATTGCTCTAAAAATATTGTTTACAATCATATTTAAGTATATTTACACTGCAAAAATATGAAATTAT
>JAJRPL010000472.1 GCA_024280815.1 Bacteroidota bacterium | reverse complement strand
TGGATTAAATACAGATGCTTCTTTCCGTTTTGAAAGAGGTATTGATCCTAATATTACAGATTATGCATTAAAAAGAGCAGCTTTACTCATTAAAGAAATTGCTGGAGGTGATATAGCATCTGATATTATTGATGTGTATCCTAAAAAGATAGTAGATCAGCAAGTACGTTTTTCTTTTGAAAGAGCATCTAAATTAATAGGCGAGGAGCTAGATCATAATACAATCACAAATATTTTAACATCATTAGATATTAAAGTAAATAATCAAACCGCCTCAGGTTTGGGTTTAACCATACCAGCTTATAGAAATGATGTTACTAGAGAAGCAGATGTTATTGAAGAAATTTTAAGAGTGTACGGCTATAATAATATAGCTACGTCTCCAAAATTAAATACTTCAATTTCTTATGCTGAAAAGCCAGATGCCAATAAATTGGAAAATTTAATTGCCAACCAACTTTCTAGTTTAGGTTTTTATGAAATGATGGCAAATTCATTGACCAGTCCTGAATATACAAAGGTATCAGAGCAAATTAATGAGGCTTATAATGTAGAAATCTTGAATCCGTTAAGTGTAGATTTATCAGTACTACGTCAAACACTTCTATCAAGTGCTTTAGAAGCTGTAAGTTATAATATTAATAGAAAAAACACAAATATTAAATTATTTGAATTTGGTAAAACCTATCATAAATATGATGAGAAGTATCAAGAAGAAAAACATTTTTCAATAACAATTTCTGGGAATAGAGATAATGATAGTTGGGCTGTACCCACAAAAAAATCGGATTTCTTTTTTGGCAAAGGAATTGTTAAAAGTGTATTAGAGCGAGTTGGGATTACCTCTTTTCAAACCAAACCAACTAAAAATGATATCTTTTCTGAAGGTATAGCGATGTATTTAGGTAAACATAAAATTGTCGACTTTGGGGTGGTTAACTCTTCTGTTTTAAAACAATTTGGCGTCAAACAAGAAGTGATATTTGCTGATTTTAATTGGGATGTTATGCTTCAAATGATAAAGTCTAAAATCTTAAAAATAAAGAACTTACCTAAATTTCCTTTTGTAAAAAGGGATTTAGCTTTGTTGTTAGATGATAACGTTTCTTTTAATGAAGTGTATAATTTAGCATTTCAAGTTGATAAGAAATTATTAAAATCAGTAGACCTATTTGATGTCTATCAAGGCGATAAATTACCAACAGGTAAAAAATCGTATGCCGTCAGTTTTATTTTACAAGATGAAACTCAAACATTAACTGAAAAACAAATTGATAGTCTTATGCAAAAAATACAACAGACTTTTGAAACAAAGTTAAATGCTGTATTAAGATAAGCTACCATGTATAAATTCTTTATTCAAAAAATACTTTTTTTGTTTGATGCTGAAAAAGTGCATCATTTTACTTTCTCTTTTATAAAAAACATCAGTAAACTACCATTGATATCAGCTTTTATTAGAAGTGGTACTTTGCAAGATAAGAAGTTAGAAAGAAAATTATTCGGATTGACTTTTAAAAATCCTGTTGGTTTGGCTGCGGGTATGGATAAAAATGCCTATTTGTTTGATGAATTATCAAATTTCGGATTTGGTTTTATTGAAATAGGTACCGTTACGCCAAAACCTCAAGGAGGGAATCCTAAAAAAAGATTATTCAGATTAAAAGAAGATCAGGGTATTATCAACAGAATGGGCTTTAATAATGAAGGTGTACATGTTGCTGTTGAGAGGTTAAAGCGTAAAAAAACCAATAGTATTATAGGTGGTAATATTGGTAAAAATAAAGTAACACCTAATGAAAATGCGATAGATGATTATATCATCTGTTTTAATGCCTTGTTTGATGTGGTTGATTATTTTGTAGTGAATGTAAGTTCACCTAATACGCCTAACTTAAGAGACTTACAAGAAAAAGAACCTTTAACGAAGTTGCTAAATCAATTACAGCAAGAAAATGACACAAAACTAAAACGGAAACCAATTTTGCTAAAAATTGCTCCAGACTTGATCGATACACAGTTGTTGGATATTATTGATATTGTGAAGGTAACTAAGATTGATGGTGTAATAGCTACCAATACCACTATTTCTAGAGAAGGATTGCAATCTGTAAACAAAACAGAAATGGGAGGCTTAAGTGGGAAACCTTTAACTAATCGTTCTACAGAAGTGATTCGTTTTTTAGCAGAAAAATCAAATAAAGCCTTTCCGATTATTGGAGTAGGGGGAATTCACTCTGCAAAAGATGCATTAGAAAAACTAGACGCTGGTGCAGATTTAGTACAAATTTTCACAGGGTTTATTTATGAAGGGCCAGGCCTAATTAAAAGAATAAATAAGGCTATTGTAAAATCATAGGTAATCTTTTATAAAAGTATTAGTGACAATTTGTGAAATTAGTGTCTATTTTTCTCAATCCACTTTCTAGCATTTACAAAAGCTTCTAGCCAAGGCGAAACTTCATCCTTTCTTCCTTGCGGATAGTTTGCCCAGTTCCATTGAAAGGTAGAACGTTCAATATGTGGCATCATTACCAAATGGCGTCCGGTTTTATCACATAACATGGCTGTATTATAATCAGAACCATTCGGATTTGCAGGATAACTATCATAACCATATTTGGCAACAATATTATAATTATCTTCTGGCAATGGTAAGTTAAACTTTCCTTCACCATGACTAGTCCAAACCCCTAAAGTACAATCTTTTAAAGATGATAACATTACCGAATTATTTTCTTGAATCTTTACAGAAGTAAAGGCACTTTCATGTTTTTGAGAATTGTTATGGAGTAATTTTCCGTGTTCTTTATGTTCTGGATTAATAAGTTCTAATTCCATAAACAACTGACACCCATTACAAATACCAACAGACAAGGTATCTTCACGTTTAAAGAAATTATCTAAAGCCATTTTCGCTTTTTCGTTGTATAAAAATGCACCTGCCCATCCTTTGGCAGAACCCAATACATCAGAATTTGAGAAACCACCCACTGCACCAATAAACTGAATATTTTCTAGTGTTTCACGACCTGATATTAAATCGGTCATATGTACATATTTTACATCAAAACCAGCTAAATACATGGCATTTGCCATTTCTCGTTCAGAATTACTTCCTTTTTCACGAATAATGGCTGCTTTTGGCCTTTTTTTGTCACTTCGAGCGGAGTCGAGAAGTCCTGTAAAATGTTCTGGGAAAACATATTTTAAAGGTTGTACATTATAATTATCATACCTTGTTAAAGCTAAATTATTAGCGGTCTGTTTGTTGTCTAAGAAAAATGAAGTTCTGTACCAGATATCTCTATATTCAGATACATGTAGTGAAAAATCATCCTGATTATTTTTAATAGTTATGATGCCGTTTTCAGTTACTTTTCCAATAGTAAAGAATTCGATATTAGCATCCGATAAGGTTTTTTCAATAGTAGCATCACTAGCTTGAAAAACAATTCCAGCATTTTCAGAAAATAATAGTTTAACAGTATCCTTTTCATTCAAACTAGACAAGTCTAATTCAGCACCAAGGTTTGTATCAGCAAAGCAAAGTTCTAATAAAGTAGTTATTAATCCGCCAGAAGCAACATCATGACCAGCGACAATTTTAGTTGCTTTAATTAATGTTTGTAAGGTGTTGAATGTGTTTTTAAATTGCTTGGCATCCTTTATAGTAGGTGTTTCTTTTCCTATTTTATTTAAAATTTGAGCGAATGAACTTCCTCCTAATTTAAAATCATCTTGAGAGAGATTGATATAATAAATAGTGTCGTGAATTCCTTTTTGAAGCACAGGTTCAACTACTTTACTAATTTCATTACAGTGAGCAGTAGCTGAAATAATTACCGTACCAGGAGCAATCACTTCTTCATTAGGATATTTTTGTTTCATCGACAACGAATCCTTTCCTGTAGGTACATTAATTCCCAATTCAATTGCGAAATCAGAAATAGCCTCAACAGCATCATACAGTCTAGCATCTTCACCTTCGTTTTTACAAGGCCACATCCAATTGGCAGAGAGCGAAACACTTTGCAAACCATCCTTTAAAGGTGCCCAAATAATGTTGGTTAAGGCTTCAGCAATAGAATTTCTACTTCCAGCAACAGGGTTTATCAATCCGGAAATAGGAGAATGCCCAATGGAAGTCGCAATACCTTCCTTACCATTATAATCTAAAGCCATTACGCCACAGTTGTTTAATGGCAGTTGTAAAGTGCCCACACATTGTTGTTTGGCAACTTTACCACCCACACAACGGTCAACTTTGTTAGTCAACCAGTCTTTACAAGCAACTGCTTCTAATTGTAATACTTGATTTAAATAGTTCGTTATTTGAGTAGAATCATAATTAAGTTTTTTGTAATTTCTTTTAACAGTGACATCATTCATTATGGTTTTTGGTGAGCTACCAAACATATCGAGAAGGCTTAAATCCATTGGTTTTTCACCCGTAGTTTCAGATTCAAAAGTAAATCTGTGATCGCCAGTCACTTGACCGACCGTATATATTGGTGAGCGTTCACGTTCAGCTATTCGTTGAAGGGTATCAAGGTGTTTTTCAGCAATAACCAATCCCATACGTTCTTGAGATTCATTGCCAATAATTTCTTTAGCGGATAGAGTAGGGTCACCCACAGGCAGTTTGTCTAAATCAATTTTACCGCCAGTATCTTCAACCAATTCCGATAAGCAGTTTAAGTGTCCGCCTGCTACATGATCGTGGATAGATACAATAAAATTTTCTTCACTTTCAACCATACCTCTAATGGCATTGGCTGCTCTTTTTTGCATTTCAGGATTAGAGCGTTGTACAGCGTTTAGTTCAATGCCACTTGCAAATTCACCTGTATCAGCAGAAGATACAGTAGCACCACCCATACCAATACGGTAATTATCACCTCCTAAAATTACAATTTTATCATCTTTTTTTGGCGTGTCTTTTAAAGCTTGCTCAGCTTTAGCATACCCAATGCCACCAGCTTGCATAATTACTTTATCATAACCAAGTTTTCTAGTTCCTTCATCATGTTCAAAGGTTAAGATAGAGCCACAAATTAAAGGTTGACCAAATTTATTACCAAAATCAGAAGCACCATTTGATGCTTTGATTAAAATATCTATAGGTGTTTGATACAGCCATTCACGAGCAGCAAATGCTTTTTCCCAAGGGCGTTTCTCGTTAAAACGCGAATAAGAGGTCATATATACAGCAGTTCCTGCTAAAGGCAACGAACCTTTTCCGCCAGCCAATCTATCTCTAATTTCACCGCCTGAACCCGTTGCAGCACCATTAAAAGGCTCAACTGTAGTTGGAAAATTATGCGTTTCAGCTTTTAAAGAAATTACAGAATTGAAATTTTTGACTTCATAAAAATCGGGTTTGTCAGCCGATTTTGGTGCAAATTGCTGAACGGTTGGTCCATTAATGAAAGCTACATTGTCTTTATAAGCAGAAACAATCGTGTTTGGATGTGTTTCTGATGTTTTACGAATCAGTTTAAAAAGAGAAGCTGGTTTTTCTTTACCATCAATAATAAAAGTGCCATTAAATATTTTATGGCGGCAGTGTTCACTGTTAACTTGTGAGAACCCAAATACTTCAGCATCAGTAAGCGGTCTACCAATTTTTTTAGAAACTCCAACTAAGTAGTCTACCTCTTCATCATTTAAGGCAAGGCCTTCTTGTTGATTATAGGCAGCAATATCATTAATTTCTAAAATGGCTTCTGGCTGAACGTCAATGGTGAAAATATCTTGATGTAAACCCTTGTATTTTTGAGAAATCATAGGATCAAATTCAGAAAAACTCCCTGTGACTGTAGTAAATTCTTCAATACGTAGTATACCTTCAATACCCATATTTTGGGTGATTTCTACAGCATTGGTACTCCAAGGCGTAATCATAGCAGCTCTAGGGCCAACAAAAACAGCATCAATTGTTGCTTGTGCGATTTTTGGTTGGTTGCCAAAAAGCCATGTTAATTTTGAGTTATTTTCTGGCTTTAATTCTTTTACCGTTTTTACAACAAATACCTTTTGGTCTGGGTTTCCGAAGAAATGAATCATGTTTAGAGATTATGACGTTTTTTAATGCTCGTAAAATTACATATTAAAAGCTTTGTTTGTAATGATTAATCAATGAAAAGATAAATTGTTTTTAACAATAAATGTTAGTATCATTTAATCTAAATAATTCCTCAGCACTCTCTGTAGAAGTATTCCGTTTTACCTCACTTTTGATAGGGATATAATCGTAATTAACTATTGCGGGAGACGCGAAAATTGCTGAATTAATTTTTGTAAGTACTAATTAACAATACTTGACATTGTAAGAAATAAAGGCTAACTTTGGATAACATTTATATAAAATGCATTAAAACGACAGTTTATATAAACGTTGTAAGCAAGCTGAAAAGCGGTCTCGTCCTAAAATAGGTTGACTAAAAATTAAACATTTAATTATAGTCACTTATGAAAACACAAAACAGTACCTGTCGAAAAAAAGAGTATCAAAAATTCAGTTTTGATCTCAAACTTTCCATCATTGACCAAATCAAT
>JAJRPL010000471.1 GCA_024280815.1 Bacteroidota bacterium | reverse complement strand
TTGAAGTGCGTTTGTACGACAGATTGTTTACTGATGAGGCTCCAGATTCACATAAGAACAAAGATTTTAAAGAATTTATCAACCCTGATTCTCTAAAAACTATAGAGGCTTTTGTTGAACCGAGCTTAGCATCAGCTAAGGTAGGTGAGAGTTTTCAGTTTCAACGTTTAGGCTATTTTAATGTGGATAATGACAGCAAACCTGAACAGCTGATTTTTAATAGAACGGTCGCTTTAAAGGATAGCTGGGCAAAAATTGAAAGCAAACCTACAACGATTCAACCAGACAAAACTATAGCATACATTATGCCGTTGGCTGGTAAATACTTAAAATCTCGTGAAGAAGATGAACGTTTAAGTTTGATTGCTCAAATATATGAGCAATGTGAAAAAGTCAACTTTGAAGGATTATTAAGTTTGATAAAAACAGCCAATAGCAATAAAGAATACTTGGCTTATTTAATGATTCTGAATAGCCAAAACGTAGCCGTTGATTTTTCGGAAAAAGAGGACTCTGAAACTGTAAATAAACTTGTTGGTACAGCATTAGAAATGAAAAATTCTTATGTGCGTTTTCAGGCAGTAGATTTTATAGGTAAATATCTTGATTTTAAAGAGAATCACTTAGAATTACTAAAAAAAATGGCTATTGAAGATAAGAATACACATATTATTGAAAGATTGAAAAGTTATTTATAGGTTAGTTATTTCACAGAGATACACTGAGAAGCACAGAGTTTCACAGAGCAAAACAAAATATTACATTTGCTAGAGATATAGAATGAAAATAGTAGAACAAATAAAACTTCCTATAAAGGAAGAAATGGAACTTTTTGAAGAAAAGTTCAAGGCTTCTATGATTTCTAATGTCCCGCTATTAAATAGAATCACCCATTATATCATTCGCCGAAAAGGCAAACAAATGCGACCCATGTTTGTTTTTTTAGTTGCTAAAATGGTGTCTAAAGGCACCGTAAACGACAAAACTTATAGAGGAGCTTCTTGTATTGAACTCATTCATACCGCAACATTGGTACATGATGATGTGGTTGATGATAGCAACCGAAGACGTGGCTTTTTCTCTATCAATGCTTTATGGAAAAATAAAATTGCTGTTTTAGTGGGCGATTTTTTACTCTCTAAAGGCATGCTACTTTCTATAGATCATGACGATTTTGACATCCTAAAACTAATTTCTACTGCGGTACGTGAAATGAGTGAAGGTGAGTTACTTCAAATTGAAAAAGCACGCCAATTAGACATTACCGAAACTGTCTATTTTGATATTATCCGCCAAAAAACTGCAACTTTAATTGCTGCTTGTTGTGGTATTGGTGCAGCTTCTGTCAATGCTAATAAAGAAGAGATTGAAAAACTTCGAAAATTTGGACAAACGATCGGCATTGCCTTTCAAATAAAAGATGATTTATTTGATTATTCTGATGCTAAAATTGGAAAACCTACAGGTATTGACATCAAAGAACAAAAAATGACCTTACCTTTAATTCATGTATTAAATAACTGCACTGCTAAAGAGAAAAAATGGTTAATCAATTCTGTAAAGAACCATAATAAAGATAAAAAACGTGTAAAAGAAGTCATTACTTTTGTAAAAGCCAATGGTGGTATTGAATATACTATTGATAAAATGAATACCTACCACAAAGAAGCTTTAACACTTTTAGATGCCTACCCAGAATCTGAATACAAAAAATCACTAACCGCTATGGTAAATTATGTGATTGAACGGAAGATTTGATTCGTTATTTTTGTGGCCTCCAACTTTTAATCAAAAAATTTGTGCGGTTTTGATTTTTTTCACCTGCATAGATTAGCGTTTTAGATTTTACTTTTTGATTAGAAATTTCATCAAAATAATCTAACCCTTTTATCATTCTTGATTGTATTGTAGTACTCGATTTTATCTCATAAATATCAAATCTATTTCCTTGCTTTCTTAACAAATCTATTTCATTACCATTAGAATCTCTCCAATACCAGTACGCTGTTAGTTTATACTGGTGTTCATTTTGCTTATACATTTCGGCAACAACAAGATTTTCAAATAAATACCCTTTTTGATATTCAGAAATATCTTCTACAGTTCTAATATCTAGCAAATAAGAAGCTAAACCAACATCATAAAAATATAATTTAGGCGATTTTATAATACGTTTATTAAAATTTTCATAATAAGGTCGTAAAAAAAATAAAATATAACTTTTTTCTAAAATTGATAACCATGATTTCGCTGTTGGTTGTGATATTCCACAATCTTTTGCAAGGTTATTAATGTTCAGTATTTGTCCTATTCTACCAGAACAAAGTTTAACAAAATTAGTAAATTTAGTAAAATCTTGAATTTTTACTAATTGAGAAATATCTCTTTGAATATAAGTATGTAAATAATTTGCATAATAAATAGTTGGATTTAAATTTCTATCATAAATGGCTGGGTAAAAACCTTTTATAAATTGCTTTTTAAAATCATTTTCTAATAAATTTTCTTTGTTTAATTCTAGATTGTCAAATGGTAAAAGTTTAAATATAACCACTCTACCAGCTAAACTCTGAGTAATATGCTCTAATAAATTAAAATTTTGAGAACCTGTTAAAATATAATGCCCCATTTTTTTACTTTCATCAACAATGGTTTGTATATATGAAAATAGACTGGGCACACGTTGTACCTCATCAAAAATTACATGCTCATTATATTTTTGTAAAAAAGCTTTTGGGTCTTCAATGGCAAAAGTTCGATTATCTAAATCTTCTAATGAAATGTATCTGTATTTTGGTAAAATATTTTTTAACAATGTAGTCTTTCCAGACTGCCTAGGACCTGTCAAAGCAAGTATTGGGTATTTCTTTACTAAAGATAAAATAATTTTTTCTTGTTGCCTTTTTATCATAATCACAGCAAATATACTCAATTATTTTGAAAATACATATTATTTATTTTGAAAATACATAAATATAATTTTGAAAATACATAAATATTTATATCAAAAGGCATTTAATAGATAAAAAAATAAACAACCGTTTTTGGAAAATTAAATGGAAGAAAAAAGGTTTTTTGTTCAAGATATCAAACAAATGTTTCTCAACTATTTTTACTACCTTCTAAAAAACCATCAAAAAACTCTTTAATTGTCACTTCAAAATAATTGCAAATTTTATACAACGTGGTAAAACTAATATCTCTTTTACCTTGCTCTATTCTAGAGAAGTGTATTCCTGTATCATTATAACAATCTTCTTGCGTCAAACCCCTTTCCTTTCTT
>JAJRPL010000470.1 GCA_024280815.1 Bacteroidota bacterium | reverse complement strand
GCACCATCTAATTCTTTAGAAGCTTCATCAGCATTTGAGCCAGAGCTAACAATTTGCATTAAAATCATTTTTCCTTGCTGTAAGGCAGGGTCGTCAAATTTTGTAGTATTGATATTCTCCAGATTCATTTCTTTACCTGCCAATATTTTTGAAAGCGTATCATTAACCATAGTGATTGCTTTCTTGTATGAGGTATATTGTTCTACTGTAGCTTTAGCTGTTTTAAGTTTTTTATCAATGGTACCTTTTAGTTCAGTAAATAATTTAAAATCTGCTTTATCCGCTTCAGCGATATCTGCTTCTGATTTACCATCAAAACGAGGCATCATTTTTTTTACAATTCTTGTCAATTCTAATTGTTCAGGTACGCTTTGACCTTTCTCTCCACCTAAAAAATTCCATCCATGCACATCATCAACATATCCATTATTATCATCATCTTTATTGTTGTCAGCAATTTCATCTTCATTTGTCCAAGCAACATCTTTTAAATCTTCATGTTCAATATCAATACCTGAATCTATTACGCCAACAATTACCGTTGTACCTTTTTTATCTTTTACAAAGTTATAGGCTTTATCAAGACTCATTCCAGGTACTGAATCAGTGAAAACATCCATATGAGGCCAAGATTGAACTTGAGCTTCGGTCATTTTACCTGTTTTTGGACTGATACTATCGGTTGCAGTAATGATAGTGATTTCTTTTATTGCTTTTGTTGTAGTAGAAGTTGTAGTAGTTTTACTTGAACCACAACTTGCAAGTGTTACTATAGCGATTAAGGCTATATAAATTGGATTTAGAATTTTCATAGTTTTTAGTTAAATATTTCGTTAAATGTATACGTTTTGTTTAGTCGTACTCCTTTTTCTGTGTGTTTAACGGTGCAAATTTCATGATGTGCATCGTGCTCCAAAAATAGTATAAAATTTTCATTTGCAGCTAATTTTAGAAAATCTTCTTTTTCGGTCATGGTTATTAGCGGTCTGGTGTCATAACCCATCACATATGGCAATGGAATATGTCCAACCGTTGGTAATAAATCAGCCATAAAAACAAGTGTTTGTCCTTTGTAGTTGATTATTGGAAGCATTTGTTTTTCCGTATGGCCATCAACACATAAAATATCAAATCCTAAAGGAGAATTTTTTATGAGATTATTTTCGGTTAGTTGTATAAAATTTAACTGTCCGCTTTCTTGAATAGGGTTGATATTTTCCTTTAAAAAGGATGCTTTTTCTCTTGCATTAGGTTCAATCGCCCATTGCCAATGATTTTTATTAGACCAGAATTTAGCATTTTTAAATGCAGGCTCATAACCTGTTTTATCAGTATTAAATTGAATGCAACCTCCACAATGATCAAAATGTAAGTGGGTTAAAAACACATCGGTAATATCATCTTTATGGAAGCCTAATTTGTTTAATGAACCCTCTAATGTTGCATTACCAAATAAATAATAATGGCTAAAAAATTTATCAGATTGTTTGTTGCCCGTACCTGTGTCAATTAAAATTAATCTGTCACCATCTTCAATAAGTAAGCAACGCACTGCCATATCAATCAGATTATTGCTGTCAGCAGGATTGGTTCTTTGCCACAATACTTTTGGTACAACGCCAAACATGGCACCACCATCTAATTTAAAGTTTCCAGTTTCTATAGGATAGATTTTCATTCGTTAAAAATAATAAATTTAAAGATGTAAATGGTATAGATCAAAAATAAAAACCTCATCTGTTTATGGATGAGGTTTTAGAGGCGTCGAGCGGATTCGAACCGCTGTAGGAGCTTTTGCAGAGCCCAGCCTAGCCACTCGGCCACGACGCCGAATTGTATAACTGATTTCGGCAGTTTAAGTTTGCAAATTTATAAAATTAAACAGCGACACAATACTTTTTTCTATTATTTTTTCTTAGACATTTTAATAGTTACCAAAGCTACATTACCACCAATTGGTGGA
The DNA here is from genome assembly GCA_024280815.1 of Bacteroidota bacterium. Classification (GTDB taxonomy): domain Bacteria; phylum Bacteroidota; class Bacteroidia; order Flavobacteriales; family Flavobacteriaceae; genus Aureibaculum. The sequence goes on along the minus strand of JAJRPL010000470.1, from coordinate 2,832 downwards.
TTTACTTTAGAAACTTTTACAGTCACTTTTTTTACCATTGAAATTTCTTGTAGTATTCTTGTCAATATATTGTTGGCAACAGTTTCTAGTAATTTACTGCGTATTGCCATTTCTTCTTTTACAATTTTATTTAAATGTACATAGTCAACAGTATCTGTCAAGTCATCAGTTTTAGCAGATTTTGACAAATTAGTTTTTACAGAAACATCGACTCTGTATTCAGACCCTATCTTGCCTTCTTCATCTAAGCATCCATGATACGCATAAATACGGATGTTTTTAATTTTAATAATTCCCATATCTAAAAAATTTTGGTAAATTTAGGGTTTATAAATTTCTTGACTGAAATTTTTTCAACTAATTACAACTATATTTCAAAACCTATTCAAAGAATGAAAGTTAGAGAAAAATTCATCTTAGTATCCGTTATAATTACCATTTCAATTTTCATCATATCCAGGTTTTGGCATTCTGTGTTGTGGAGTTTTATTATCATAGCTCCCTTAATTTTAATGGGTATTTTTGATCTATTACAGACAAAACATGCTATACGCAGAAATTTTCCTGTAATAGGAAGAATGCGTTATGTATTAGAAGCTATCCGACCAGAGATTATGCAATACTTTGTTGAGACAGATACGCAAGGACGTCCATTAAATAGAATCTTTAGATCGCTTATTTATCAACGAGCAAAAAAAGAAAACGCCACCACACCATTTGGTACGCAAATGGACGTATACAGAACAGGTTATGAATGGATGGATCATTCTATGTATGCTAAAAATAGTCCGAAAGAAATAGGAGAGTTTCCGAGGTTGGTGATAGGAGGTTCAGATTGTAAACATCCCTATTCTTCAAGTTTATTAAATATCTCAGCCATGAGTTTTGGTTCGTTAAGTAAGAATGCGATTATGGCATTAAATAAAGGAGCAAAAGTTGGTAATTTTGCTCATAATACAGGCGAAGGCGGACTCAGTCCGTACCATTTAAAATATGGAGGTGATTTAATTTGGCAAGTAGGTACAGGTTATTTTGGTTGTAGAGATAAAGATGGAAATTTTAGTGAAAGTGGTTTTAAAGAAGGGGCAACCAAAGAGCAAGTAAAAATGATAGAGATAAAATTATCTCAAGGTGCAAAACCTGGTCATGGGGGTATTTTACCAGCTTCAAAAAACACAGAAGAAATTTCTAAGATTAGACATGTAAAACCACATGTTGCAGTACATTCTCCACCAAGCCATTCCGCTTTTTCTAACCCGATAGAATTTATGCATTTTATTAAAAAATTACGTGATTTGTCTGGCGGAAAACCAATCGGGTTCAAATTATGTATCGGTAGAAAACAAGAGTTTATGGATTTTTGTGAAGCAATGATTTGTACAGGTATTAAACCCGATTTTATTACCGTAGATGGTGGTGAAGGTGGTACTGGTGCTGCTCCAGTTGAATTTTCAAACTCTATGGGAATGCCTTTGCGTGAAGGCTTGGTTTTTGTGTATGATACCTTAGTCGGTTTCGGATTAAAAGATGAAATAAAAGTGATTGCTGCAGGTAAAATCATCACTGGTTTCCATATGGCAAGAGCCATTGCTTTAGGTGCAGATGGCTGCAATAGTGCAAGAGCTATGATGTTGGCTATTGGTTGTATTCAAGCGTTAGAATGTAATAAAAATACATGCCCGGTTGGTGTTGCCACACAAAATGCATCTTTAATGAAGGGCTTGGATGTTGAGGATAAAGCTGAACGAACTACCAATTATCAAGAAGAAACTATTCATAGCTTTTTAGAATTAATTGCTGCTGCAGGCTTAAATAGTCCAGATGATTTAAATCGTGAATATATCAATAAACGAGTAGGGATGAATAACATACTTACTTACGAAGAAATTTATCCTTATATAGAAGAAGGGTCATTATTAAATATTGATACGATACCAGAAAGTTATAAGCAGTTTTTTAAGCTAACTAGGGTGATGTAGTCATCATATTATAAACTTTTTATAATGAATTATTGAGATTATAAGTAAGTCACCCAAAACTGTCTACTAATGAAAATCAATAGCTTGCATCTTCAGGATAATTTTTCATAAACCCTTCTGCCACTGCTACCATGTTTTTGCTCCCACAGAAAAAAGGAACACGTTGATGTAATTCTGTTGGTTTGATGTCCATGGTTCTCATATAACCATCTGAAGCTTTTCCACCAGCTTGTTCTGTTAAAAATGCCATTGGATTACATTCATAGAGCAATCGTAATTTTCCTTTAGGAGCTTTAGAACTTGTAGGATAAATATAAATACCACCTTTAATCATATTCCGATGAAAATCAGATACTAAAGAACCAATGTACCTTGCTGAGTATGGTCTATCATCTTTCTCTTCCTGACAATATTTTAAATAGTCTTTTACACCCTGTGGGAAATGAACATAATTCCCTTCGTTTATCGAGTAAATAGTTCCATCTTCAGGGAATTTCATGTCAGGATGTGAGAGATAAAAGGTGCCAATTGCAGGGTTTAAGGTGAAACCATTTACCCCATGACCTGTTGTATATACTAACATCGTTGAGGTGCCATAAACAATATAACCTGCTGCAACTTGTTGATTTCCTTCTTGTAAAAAATCTTTTAACTGTACAGGTGTGCCAGAACCGGTAATTCGTCTATACACAGAAAATATAGTTCCAACAGAGACATTTACATCAATGTTTGAAGAACCGTCAAGCGGATCAATCAGTACAATATATTTATTATCATTGTTGCCATTATCACCAGAAATAGTAACAAAGTCATCTTCTTCTTCACTAGCAATACCACAAACAATTTGTCTATT
>JAJRPL010000469.1 GCA_024280815.1 Bacteroidota bacterium | reverse complement strand
TAATTCTTTTTTATAATCCATATTTTTTGGCATTTTAAAGGATCCTTTTAAAGAGTTTACTATCGGGTTTAATTTAATAACTTCTGTCTTTCCTTCAATTTTTGTAAGTAATTTTAAATAATTTTCGATAAGACCCGATAAACTTTGGTTTTTTTCTTTTGCGTAGTTTTTTGCACGTTCAATAATTTCCTGCTCAATGGTTAATGTAAGTTTTGTGTTCATTGTACTATTTTTTATGTGATACCAATTTTATTTTACAAGATCAACTATTTAAATTGGCATTACAAAAGTAAGAAATAAAAACAAAAAACACGTGTAGTTTTTTAATATTTAACACGTGCCTGTTTCGCTAACACTTTTACTTAACAATAGTTCTGCTAAATAAGCGCCGTTTTGTCCTGTGATTCCTGTGATTTGTGCTTTTTTCAAAATTAAATTTATAAATTTATTTTCTTATTTCAAGATAATTTTTTGCTGTTAATACTGGGATTTTTGATGTTTTAAAATCTTTTAAATTTCTGGTTAGTATTATAGCAATCCCATTTTCAATTGCTGTATAATATTGAATTGCATCTTCAAAATCTTTAAATTCGGAATCTAAAGATAAATCAATAATTTTATCATCCATCGGTAAAACCTCAACAAGTACTTTAAATTTTCTTAAAATTTTCCGTGCCTCTTTCACTTTCAATTTTTGCGAAAGAATATAATAGGTATTTGCAAATGTAAGCGAAGAAACAAACAACTTTATTTCTTTTTTATCTGCTAACGTAAATAATTCTTGTGCTTCTAAAAAAAAACCGTTTCGTTTCGCTAATAAATCAATTACAATGTTGGTATCTACTAACAAGCGTTCCATTAAGAGTATTTTTGAGTTAAATAATCTTTATACTCTTTTTCATCCTCTTTACCATTAAGCTCTATAACTCCTGTTAAACTTTTTACTAATGGACTTATGCTCGCTTTCCTCTTGGTAGTTGTGGTTACTGCTTGTAAATAATTTTCAATCATTCTCGAAAGACTTATATTATGTCTTCTTGCAAATTTTTTTGCTTCATTAATGGTATCTCCATCTAGTTTTAATGTTAATTTTGAATCCATAGCTGTCTATTTATACGTGCAAATATAATTAATATTTACGTATTGCAATATATTGGTGCTTAAAAGTTTATTGAAAAACTTTTTATAGCATGAACTTCATAGCCTTTATTTAACAATCGTTCTGCTAAATAAGCGCCGTCTTGTTTTGTGATATCTGTGATTCGTGCTTTTTTTTATAATTTATTTTCAAATATACCTTCAAAAAGCTTAATATAATTATCGGCTTGTATTTTTTGGTCATACTTTTTTACAGCATTTTCTCTAATTTTATTACTATCAAATTGGTCTGCTGTATTTAAAAATAAATTTAAACTATCAGCTAAAGAAGAAACACTAACATCTTTAGTAAGTAACCCATTTACTCCATCTTGTATCATATCTGGAATACCCCCAACAGGAAAACCAATAACTGGTGTACCACACATAATAGATTCTAATACCGTATTGGGAAGGTTATCTGCTAATGAAGGTATCACAAATACATCTGCTGCAGAATACGCTATACTCATTAGCCGTTCATCATTTATTACACCCAATTCTTTTACATAATACGGCATTTCATTTACCTCTCTGCTACTACCAATTGCAACCAAGACTAGGTTATTATTTTCTAATTCTTTAAGGGCTTTTTTTAAAAACACATACCCCTTATAATTAATATCTATTGAATCAGCAACAAATAAAACTACTTTCTTATTATTTGACAAGTTTAATATATTTCTAGAAAATTCTTTATTTCTTGGTTTAAAAATAGTAGAGTCTATTCCATTTGGGATTAAACTAATAGAAAACTTATTGAATACCAAACTATTTTTAACTTTATAAGACATCCAATTACATAGACTTACAATATGAACGCTTTTTGCATTTCTAAAAATTTTTAATTTGTAATTAATTATTTTTTCAAATTCAAATTTTTCTCTATTTGTAAATTCTCTATAAATTGGACAACCATGTTTATTTACTCCAATAATCTTATCATCAGCATGTCCTCCTCCTGAAAACGGGTTTATATCATGTAGTGTCCAAACTACCGGTTTTGTATTTTTTTCAAAAAACGATTTGTAATCTAATAATCCGGCTACCCAATGTAAATTAATAATATCTGCTTCTTTGTAAAGTGGAGATTCTGTAATATCATAATTTGAAGTTGGATAACTAAATAAAACCAAATTGGGATCTCTTGTTTTTAGAAAAGAATTAGTGATTTTTTGCGTAGGTTTTAGTAGTTTTAGTTCTATTAATATTCTTTTAAGTTTGTTTATTCCTTTTTGAAAAGTAGTTGCCTTTATTTTTAAAGGGTTAACAATTCCTGAATTTGAAATATTTTTTTGTTTGGTTTTAAATAAAATACTACACTCAACTCCTTCTCTCTGTAAACCCTCATGCAATCGCAAACAAGCATTTGCTGCTCCTCCTCTATCATAGGTATTCACTAGTAGAATTTTCATACTATAGTTTTGTATAAGTTACCATTATAGAATGACCATGTATTTTATATTGGAATCTTTTTACAATTTTGATTAAAATATTTTTAAGCTTAAATTTATTAAAAACTTTTCTATAAAACCTATTCTTATAAATTTTCTCTTTGATTATTGAATTTATATACCAATCAAAATGGTATTTCTGAAGTGGTTCAAAATCAATATTTTCAACTTTCAAATTAAATATTTTTGTTATCTTTTTCAAAGATTTCTCATCCCAAAGTCCCATATGATGCGGTGGTTTATTTAGAAGCCCTCCGCCATCTGTTAATTTTATAAAAGAATCATTATTTGGTACAGAAATAATTAATTTACCACCCTTTTTTAAGCAATCAATTTGAGTTTTTAAAAATGAATGCACATCAGATATATGCTCTAAAACCTGAAATGAACAAACAACATCATATTTATTTGTATTATTTTTAGAATGCTCTTGTATAGTTTCATTTAAAACTTTTAAGTCTTTTTCTTTAGCCTTAATAACACTTTGCTCATTTAATTCTAAACCAGTAATATCAAAACTTTTTTGTTGCATTTTTTCCAAAAACCCAAGCCCACCACTTCCTACTTCTAAAATCTTATCGCCTTTTTCTACTGATTTTAAAGTAATTTCATTTTCCCATTTCCAAGGCATATAATACCATTCGAATTTTTGAAGTTTTTCATAGAATTCCCCATCTCCATCAATATTAAATGGATAGTAAAAACGATATTTTGTATTTGCACATTCATAAATGCCAAATTTTTTAATTTTCCCAAAATATTTATTTACATCAATATTAAATTGACTTTGATACATTTTAATTACTTTATCCGTATCAATTATTTCTTTTAATATAGCGTCACCTGAAACAACAAGAGGTGATTTTATTATTTTCTTTAACATCTATTATTATTTATATGTAGTCAAAATATTCAAGCTCAAATTGAGCTTCTTTTTCAAAATAATTTATCAATTCTTCTGGTATTTCAGTTTTATAAGTACCTTTTTTTCCTTTTCTAATAAATTTTTCGCTTGTATCCCAATTTTTATTATACCATCCATTTTCTCTTTCTTTTCTTTGCATTTCATTAAAAGAATTTCCTTCAACAACTCTATTAATAATTTCATCAGACCTTTTAAGTCCTGCAAATTCGAGTATCCTTTTTAATACATTCTCAGGGTTTAATAATAAATCCTCATACTTTATTATTATTATTTCAGCTTTAAAGGGATTATTTAACCAATCTCTCGTATGCTTGTGCCATTTACATGGATAAATATCTTTCCCATATTTTATCATTTCTTCAAGAGTTGAATTCTTTTTTAAAGATGTATTCATTGCGTAATAAGATGCCATAACATCTCTACCATCTCTAACTAAATGAATCACTCTTTTCATCTTTTTTTGTGGTAAATCATGTGTTTTAAAAAAATTAAAATCATTAAATCTCAAGTAAAACTTCTTTCCATGCAAATCGGGCACAATTTCTTGAGTTAATTTATCTGTCAACAAACTAGTTTCAATTCCAAATAATAGTCCCGCAATTAAATTTTGCATCCAAGTATTCCCAGATTTCGGATAACCTGCAATAAATATATCATTATCCTTCGTTTCTGATATTGGTATGAAATTTTGGTTTTCTAAAATTTGTTGAGCGTATTTTTCTGCCTTTTTATCAATTTTAAAAAACTTTTTTATCAGTTTATTTACCATTCTATTCATTTTTAATCTTCCAATTAATTTTAGGGCTCACTACTCCTGGCCATTTTTCGTTAAAAGAAGAGCCTCCAGCATTTTCTCC
>JAJRPL010000468.1 GCA_024280815.1 Bacteroidota bacterium | reverse complement strand
TCCAAATAATTCGGTAATTAAAAGTATGGTAAAAACAATTTCTATTGAGAAAAAAGGATTTTTAAAATGACTATTAAAAACACCAAGATGTATATAATTATTAATTACCAAAACACTTAATATAGAACTTACTATAAATACTAAAACAAGAACAGTACTTGTTAACTGCAAACTGCCTTTACTTTCCCAAAGCAGTTTTAGTTTCTCATATAATGAGTTGGTGTATGTTAAAAATTGTTTTAGCATTGATTTTTAATCGTCAAATTCAACTTTATGAATTAACATTTCTTCTCCTTCTATTAAGTTTTTACTCGGTTTATCGCATTTTTCACAAATGAATCTATAATTTTCTATTTGTGTGATATGATTACAATCTTCACATTTTATTTTAATATCGGTAGATTCTATATGCAATTTTACGTGGTGAAATTTTGTACCACAAGGATATTTTGCTGTGTATGCATTATGTAATAAGCGAGGTTCAATATTAGATAACTTACCAACTTTTAAATATATAGCAATCATTTTATCTAATTTTTCTGCTTCAAACTCCATTTCTAACGTTTTTACAATACTATTTACAATTGATGTTTCGTGCATATACTAATCTATATAAGTTTTTAATTTCTTTATTTCTTCTAAATTCGTTTTTGCCTTTTCTAATAAGGCTTTATCATCAACCAAATTAAATATTTCATTGGTTTTTGTAAGCATTTCATTGTATTTTTTATGCTCATCTTCTTGATTTTCATTACCTAATAACCAATATAACTCTAGTTGATTTAGTAGTGTCAAAGCACGTTCAAACGGATAATTTTCTGCGGTTCTAATCGTTAATGCTTCTTCAAACATACCAAAGGCTTTATCTAAATTGTTATGCAATTTTGCTTCAGGAAAACCCATTAATGCTGTTGCATAATTATGTGAAACCATCGCAAATTGATATGGAAACTGTTCTTTAGTATAAAATTTTAAGGCATCTTTAAAAGAAGAAGCACAAAAGGCTGTCCAAATTGGTTTTTCTTGTTCCGATACTTTAATTTCAGAATAAATGAGTGCTAAATTATGATGAATGTCTGCAAATTTTTGCGGATGCGTATCACGTTTAAACACTTTTAGTGCATTTTGAAATGTATTAATTGCTGGTTTGTAATATTGCGGACTTCCATTTTTAGACCAATTATAGAGTAAAATAGCTTTCTGTAAGGTTGCTTCACCTAAAAATTCTGAAATATTGGCTTCTTTAAAATACAGAATTGCTTTGTTAATGAAGTCTTTCGATTTTATATAATCGTTTTGTAAATTCGCTACTTCCGAAGCATTTATCAATAGTAAACCAGCATTTACTTTTAAACTGTGTTCTTCTAAATAAGTAATAGATTGTTCTTGTAATACCTTTATTTCAGATAATTTCTTTTGATCGTAAGGAATTTTTATTTGTGCCATTAAACTACTTGCAAGTAAAACGTTTAGGGCATTTTTTTCTTCGTCACTAGTTGCAATAGATAAAACAGAACGAATTAATTGTTCAGCATCTTGATGTAACCCATTATCTAATAGTAGGTTTGTGTAATTTTTTACAGAAAACAGTCTTTCACTATCTGTTTTCCCGTTTTTAATTGCATCCTCATAAATGGCTTGTAATTCTTCCTTAGTTACATTATCATCAACAATACCAAAATTATAGATAATGGCTAAATTATGTTGCGAAGTTTCTTTTAAAAAATGAATTTGATCATTTGTAATAGGATAACCATACTGTACATTGGCAACTAGTAATAAATGTGGTTGTAATTCATCTTGGTCTGTTACAAATTCAAATGCTTTTTGATGATTGCCCAATTTGTAAAAAACAAGTGCTAATAAATTATTTTCACATAAAAATGAAGTAGGAAATATGTAAGGAACTTCGGTATCATTCCAGTCTAAGGTTGAAATTATAGTATTATTATCAACTTTAATAATTTTATTAGTAGTTACAATATCTTCTGTCGTAATCTGTACCAATTCACTTAATCTATCAACACTATTTATAGTATCTATACAGAATTGTTTATGTTTAGTTGTTGTTAATATTGTAATCATTTTTGTTTACTTTTTGAGTACCACGAACATCTTTTGCAGCAGTTCGTTGCATATATGTTGCATTAATTTCTGCTAATCTTTTAGAGCGGTAATCTCCAATTTTATGGATTAATATGTGTTTAGGATCTTTGGTGTCAATAAATACAAGTGAAACTTCCCAACGACCTTTCACTCCTTCAATTTTAGTTTGCACTTCAGCATCTAATAACCAAGCATCTTCGGGTTTGTTTCTATTTGCCATTTGTTTTTTATTTCTTACTTAAGAATAGTAAATTTCTATTCAACAGTTTCTGATACTTCCCGTCGTTAATTATCTATCTGTCGTAATGACATTTAATTTTACATTTTTATTCAATAAAAACTTTGATCAACTTCGTTTTTTCTACAATTTCAAATTTTAATTCTCTATCTGTTGTATCTAAATCGTTATCAATTAATATTTCTCGAATTGCTAAAGTTCTGTCACCTTTTAAATTACGTGACTTTAATAAAAACTGTGTTGGTTTAAACATTTTTACGAACCATTGACTACTAACAGGTGTTATTAGTATTTTTTTTTGGTCTTTTACATAAGTAACATACGCAAAATGAATGTTTCCAAAAATACTTTTTACTAAGTCAGATTCCAAATAGATATGAGATGTTTTTAAAACAATTTTATTCATTATTTTATAACTTCAACCAATTTTAATTCTTCTAGAATAAGATTTACGACTTTATCGCCAGCATCTTGCACCGTTTTGCTTAATTCTACTTCTAATTTAGTATTTGTAACGGCTATCAAGTACACTTGAATATCATCTGGGTATTCATCAAGAAGTATTTTTTTTGCATAAGATAGTGCTTGATCCCATTTCATACCATGTAAAAAAACCATTGGATCT
>JAJRPL010000001.1 GCA_024280815.1 Bacteroidota bacterium | reverse complement strand
TTTGAATTTTATTAGAAAATAAAACGATTTATGTCAAGTTTCGCAAAGTTTATTGGTGCAAGTTTAGGATGGTCTTTAGGTGGGCCAATTGGTGGAATTTTAGGTTTTGCTTTAGGAAGTTTAATTGATGGTTTTTCTGGACTGGATGTGAAAATAGGCAGTCAAAGACAAGGTAAAGGAACTACCGAAGCAGGCGATTTTGAAATTAGTTTATTGGTGTTGGCAGCCGTAGTTATAAAATCTGATGGGCAAGTAGACAAAAGAGAATTAGATTTTGTACGTAGAAATTTTATTTCTATGTACGGAAAAGAGAAAGCCAATAAAGCTTTTAAGTTGTTTAATGGAATTTTAAAGGAGAATATTTCTACACGTCAAGTTTGTTTACAAATACGTCAACACATGTCACATGCATCTCGTTTACAATTACTACATTTTTTGTTTGGTATCGCTAAAGCGGATGGTGCAGTAAGTCAAGCAGAAATGCATATTATCAAAACTATTTCTGTGTATTTGTATATCAGTAATCGTGATTTTGAATCGATTAGAGCCATGTTTTCTGCTACTTCAAGCAGTAGTGGTAGACGAAGTAGTTACACATCAAGTTCAGCGTATAAAATATTAGAGATCACTAAAAAAGCGACCAACGCAGAGGTTAAAAAAGCTTACAGAAAATTGGTAAAGAAGCACCACCCTGATAAATTAAGACATTTAGGGGAAGAATATCAAAAAGGTGCTGAAGAAAAATTCAGACAAATTCAAAAAGCTTACGAACAAATTCAAAAGGAGCGAGGGATGTGATTTTTTAATAGGTAGCAGTATTCAGTTGATTGTGTTTAGTTCTTTAGTCGAAAGGTATCAAGAGGTAGTTTTTTAAGTTCAGAAGTCTTCATTATATAAAGATTTTCTTATTTTCTTTACAAAGACACTTAATTATAATAACAAAATGACTTTTTCTTTATATAGTTATGCTGTAATGATAGTATTTTTCAATTTGTCTTAATTCAAACTATTTGAATTTAAATGATTTATTTATTAATATATAAAAATTATTTGTAGAACTCGGAATATTACTGAAAGTAAATTTATTTTCCATTGCTTTGGTTAAAATGCATTCAACCTCATCGTTTGACAATGACACTTTGTTTTTGTAATTAATTAATTTACATGCTATTACATCTCCATTTTGATTACTTATATATTCAATTATGAAAATTATTTTATTATTTCTTAAAGCGGTGTAAGTAGCTTCATTAAGACAATTTTTTACAAATAATGGGTTTGCTGTATTATCGGTTATTTTTATATTTTCTTGAAGTTTTTGTTTTAAATCATAAGGCTGGTTTTTAAAAGTTATTATTTTTTGGTTATATGAACTCGTATAATATATTGTTTTTTTGTGTCAACAATAGTTTCAATAGGAGTAATTTGAGCATAACTAAATTGTAGTATACATAGAAACAATAATGATGTTGGGATGTTTTTTGGTTTCATAATTTTTATTTTTTTTAATTACAATCTGACTCTAAAACTTTATTAATTAAATTTAGTATGGCATCTGGTTTTTGGTTATAATCTATAGGGTCGCCATAATGTGTTTTAGGGTTGTTAATTTTGTGATATTGTTGGAACTTTTCCAATGCATCAAACCAGCCTTTCAATTCTGATTGACTTAAAACTATAGGATTTGTTGGGTGATCAAACTCTAAACCAATTAACCAATCTCTTAATGACCATGCTTCAAGGTTAACACCAATTGGTTGCCCGACAGAAATACCATTTTCTCCAGCTACACCATCATCTTTTGTTAACAAATCTCTTTTAAGATTAAACGCTTTTTCTTCAAACTCCATATTAGAGCCACCACTTGTTTTTGTACCATTATATATATCAGAAAGTGTGCCATACAATTGTTGTTGGTAGGCATGAAATAATTCAGACCCAAGAGTACCCGCACCAATATCGTCATTTGAACTAAACTTGATTGTATTTGAAACAGGGTTATATTGTCCAGGATTTGTGGCACCCATTTCTATATTTACCTTTGCTGTAGCTGCTAAAAGGGCTGCCCCTAAGCAATTTTTAGACAAATCTTCTTTTGCTGTATTAAATTTTTCTTTTTGTTCAGTAGTTAACTTACTTGTATCAAATTCAGTAAGAATATTTGTTTGGGCCAACAAATCATTAATATATTCTTCTTGCTTTTTTTTAGCCATTTGCTCTGCTTGATCTATAAGATAAGATTCTTCTTGATCAAATTCATCTCTAGACATTCCAGAAGCAAGCCAATAAACAAGTTCATCTATATATTCAGGGTCAAAAACAGAAGTAACATTTTTTCTTTGACCAATAGCATAATTTTCTAAAAATTGAGTTCAAATAATAAGTACAACAGATAACAAAATTGTTTCATTGTTTTTTGAAATATTTTAAGGAATAGAAAAAATCCATTCCACTTCATATTTAATTATTTTTTTAGAACTAATTTTTTCTATTATGAAAACCCTAGAATTATAATGATTTAAAGGTGGAGGCATTTTAATACCTTCTTTTTTTGTCTTGTCTAGATGTTCTATGTATTCATCTTTAATTAATTGTGATATAGTAATTGTTTTGAAATTTTTTAAAAATGAATTAGAACAAGTATCCAATTTATGTTTCCCTTTAAAGTGTTTAAATCTTTGATTGCCAATATTAAACCCTAAATTTTCTGAATCAATATCTATTTTTTCACCATCATTTAATTCTAAAAATCGAATTATTTTTGGGTATTTTTTTCCGCCTTTTTCTAAAGAATAATAATGTTTATTTTGAGCTACAACAAAATTAGAAATAAGTATTATAGCTACAACAGAAACTCTTTTTATTTTAGCTACAATTTGAGGATCCATTTTGGATATTTATTGAATGTAATATTGCCAATTCACTTCAAATAATACAACTTGACAATTTTTTAAGTTTTCAACAATAAATATTTGAGGATATTCTTTTGAAGGGTACTTGTACCACATAGGATATTTCTCTTGAACTTTTGCAACATACTTGACCACTTCATTTGGTGAAAATAATTCTTCTATTGATAATTCAGAAGAATTACATGTCTTTTTAATCATTTTTGTTTTTTCATATACAAATCTTTGTCCTTTTATGTAAAAAACTATATTTCCATTTCCCTTTTTGTTCTTTAAATAGATTAATTCTTTTGTATTATTCCCACTACCATTTTCTATTAAATAAACATCTTTTGATTCACTTTCAAATTTAAAGTAAATTGGTTTTTTTTGACTGTAAGAGAATTGAAATAAAAAAATAAAAAATCCAATTATTATCTTAATTGTTTTATTGTTTATTCGCATGATTCGTTTTTATTTTGATTTATGTAGGTTTCAATAACTTTTTTTATTCTATCTCTTTCGGCTATACTCAAATTATTCCATGTAGGGTCGTTTCTGTATATTAACCCCTCCCAAGCAATATCTTCATAGAATTGTCTTGAATTATTATTGTTGTCAAAACTTTCTAATGCATCTGCAATTACATCTCTATAATGAGCCGCCATTTGTGGATGTTGAAAGCCATTAACCCCAAAGCGAGTATAATAATCAAAAATACCTGGATAGTCCCCATTTGATAATTTGTTTGTCCACTCCTCAGCAGTTAAACCACTAACATTGCCTCCATTATTGATGATTGAAAGAACTTTTCTCCACATCTCTGCATGAATAACTTCATGAATTATGGTTTTTGCAACCATGAGGTTAGGTCTATTTTGATAACTTGCATCTTTGCTATAATTCCCATTCAAAACAATTTCAATAACAAAATTTGTGGGCGGAATTGTATGAGCCTTTTTTGTATTAGAAGACATATTTGAATCACTCGAAAATTTCAAATGACTCACAGGAAATTCACCATCAAACTTTTTTATAGCATTTGCAAATCCAGTACTAGAACTATTAAGCTTATCATAAATACATTTAGCTTTACCAGTAAGGTTGTTGATGATCCTGATATCATCTTCACTTATATTCTCCAACAAATCATTAATATATTCTTCTTGCTTTTTTTTAGCCATTTGCTCTGCTTGATTTATAAGATAAGATTCTTCTTGCTCAAATTCATCTCTAGACATTCCAGAAGCAAGCCAATAAACAAGTTCATCTATATATTCAGGGTCAAAAACAGAAGTGACATTTTTTCTTTGACCAATAACATAATTTTCTAAAAATTTAGCTGTACCATAGTCACGAGCCCAGATTAAATGAATCGTAACTAAAGACAATCTAATATCATTCAAATATAGTTGCATAACATCTAATTGGTCCCATCTACCATAACTATTATAATGATTTAATTGTAATTGTAATAATTTTTTTAAAATAGGAATTATATATCCGCAAACACTAATAATTGATAATTAATGCTTATCTTTAGAGAAAATAAAGATATGAATATATTTAGTTTTACTGCAAATTTTGATAGCGAAGAATCTTGCAGAAATCATTTTAAAGAAGAACGTGATAAAATAGG
>JAJRPL010000034.1 GCA_024280815.1 Bacteroidota bacterium | reverse complement strand
CAAAGAAGAGGTGCTTTTAAACCAGGAGGTAATGCTGGTAAAGGTAGAGGTAGAAAAAATATAGTTAAAGAAGAGCCTTCAGCAGAAGATGTTCAAAAACAAATTAGAGAAACATTAGAAAAGCTTCAGGGTAAATCTAAAAAAGGAAAAGGAGCACGATATAGAAGAGAGAAAAGAGATTTACACCGTCAGCAGTCTGATATAGATATAGAAATAGAACATGCAGAAAGTAAAATTTTAAAAGCTACAGAATTTGTTACTGCTAGTGAATTGGCAACGATGATGGATGTTTCGGTTACAGAAATTATTTCTGCTTGTATGTCGTTAGGTATGATGGTAACCATGAATCAGCGTTTAGATGCTGAAACATTAACTATTGTTGCAGAGGAGTTTGGCTTTACAATTGAATTTGTAAGTGCTGAGGTTGAAGAAGCAATTGAAGAAATAGAAGACAAGCCAGAAGATTTAAAACCTAGAGCTCCGATAGTAACAGTAATGGGTCACGTAGATCATGGTAAAACATCATTACTTGATTATATTAGAAAAGCAAATGTTATTGGAGGTGAATCAGGAGGTATTACACAGCATATTGGTGCTTACGGAGTAACCTTACCAGATGGTCAAAAAATAGCATTTTTAGATACACCAGGTCACGAAGCTTTTACAGCGATGCGTGCTCGTGGTGCTCAAGTTACAGATATTGTTATTGTTGTAATTGCAGCAGATGATTCAATAATGCCACAAACTAAAGAAGCAATCAGTCATGCTCAGGCAGCTGGAGTTCCTATAGTATTTGCCATTAATAAAATAGACAAACCAGACGCTAATCCTGAAAAAGTAAAAGAAGAATTAGCACAAATGAACTTATTGGTAGAAGATTGGGGAGGTAAAGTTCAGTCTCATGATATTTCTGCTAAAACAGGTCTCGGTGTTGATGAATTACTAGAAAAAGTAATGCTAGAAGCTGAGTTGTTAGAGCTAAAAGCAAATCCTGATAAAAATGCTATCGGTACTGTTGTAGAAGCTTTATTAGATAAAGGTAAAGGGTATGTTTCTACTATTTTAGTAGAAGCAGGTACTTTAAAAATAGGCGATTATATACTTGCAGGAAAACATAGTGGTAAAGTGAAAGCTATGCATGATGAACGTGGTAATAGCGTTAAAGAAGCTGTACCTTCAACTCCTGTTTCAATTTTAGGATTGGACGGAGCACCACAGGCAGGTGATAAGTTTAGAGTATTTGATGATGAACGTGAAGCAAAACAAATTGCTGCAAAAAGAGATCAATTACAGCGTGAGCAATCGGTTAGAACACAACGTCATATTACCTTAGATGAGATTGGACGTAGAATTGCATTAGGTGACTTTAAAGAGCTGAACATTATCCTTAAAGGAGATGTAGATGGTTCTGTTGAAGCCTTGACAGATTCATTACAAAAATTATCTACCGAAGAAATTCAAGTAAATATTATCCATAAAGGCGTAGGTGCAATTACAGAATCTGATGTATTATTAGCCTCTGCCTCTGAAGCGATTATTATCGGATTTAATGTAAGACCTTCTGGAAATGCACGTAAACTAGCTGATAAAGAAGAAATAGACATTAGAAATTATTCTATTATTTATAAAGTAATAGATGAAATTAAAGATGCTATGGAAGGAATGTTATCTCCTGACATGGTAGAAGAAATTTCAGGAACTGCTGAAATTAGAGAGACCTATAAAATTTCTAAAGTTGGTACTATTGCAGGATGTATGGTAATGGACGGAAAAATATTTAGAAACTCTAAAATTAGAATTATTAGAGACAGTGTAGTTGTTTTTGATGGCGAATTAGCCTCATTAAAACGTTTTAAAGATGATGCTAAAGAAGTAGCTAAAGGTTACGATTGTGGTATACAAATTAAAAACTACAATGATATTAAAGAGTTAGATGTCATTGAAGCTTACCAAGAAGTTGCCGTTAAAAAGAAATTGAAGTAATTTCATTCAAATAATTATACAATAAAAAAATCCGCTTTTAAAGCGGATTTTTTTTATAAAAGGAGAGAAAGGTTTAATCAAACTTAGTAGTTTTTAATATATCCATCAGTTTTTCAAGTTGCTCTTCTGTTCCATAAGTAGCAACATAAATAAGACTAAAACCGTTCATAACAGTAGACATATAACGTTGTTTAATTTTCATACCATTCATAGTCATTACAGCATCAAAATAATAAAAGGTTTTACCATCAACTTCAATAGATTTAGTATCTTCATTAGCTTTTACAGGCATTTGACTTTCTATTAGAGTTTTTCTAGTCGCATCTAAATAATCTTTACCATCTTTGATAGATGTCAAGCTAATATTTTCTGTAGTTAGGTTAAAGTTAGCATTTAAAACTTTAGAGTCTGTATAGGTTTGTGTATCGAATTGTGAAGCCATTAATAAATCTGCAGAAGTAATTTCAGTAGTTTTTAGCATTTTATCAAATTCTTTATTGTTTAACTCTTTTTGAGCCTCTGCAAGCAACTCTTTTTGTTCAGCTTCTGATTGAACATCCCAACCTTCAGGAATATCTAAAGTCATCCCAAAAAAATCGTTTGTATAGGTGTTATTTTCAATTGACCCATAATCAAAATTATCAGGAATACCTCTTTGACAACTTGTTGTGGTTAGTGTAATGAATGCAATTACTAAAATGTAAAATGTGTTTTTCATGTGTGTCATATTTATTGTTTTTTAATGGTTCCCGAAGCTTCGGGACTGTTCGCTATTAATCATTCCTTTTGGTGTGATTCCGAGGCTTCGGAACTAACATGCTCGTTTCATAATGTTATAATTTTGTTTGATACAAATGTATAGAATATAGAGATTGTATTAACACCTGTAATCAGTGGAAATCAACACCCTGAATTCAGGGTGGTTTTAAAATTTGATTTGTTTCTTAATTTAACGTGAATAATGTTTAAGCAGCCCATAAACATAATTGATTAGATTTAATAGGAGTTATATTTAAAGAAGGCTTTTTAGGGAAGAAACAATAGGCTGTTAAAGCTGCCACAATATTGACTAAAAACCCTTTCACAGAT
>JAJRPL010000467.1 GCA_024280815.1 Bacteroidota bacterium | reverse complement strand
GCCGTGTAACCATTATGATGCCACACCCCGAACGCGTCTTTAGAACCGTACAAAACTCATGGCATCCCGATGATTGGAACTCAGAAGACGCCCCATGGATACGCTTGTTTAGAAACGCCCGCAAGTGGGTTGGGTAAACAAGCGTAAATGTCCATTTTTTAACACAGAGTTGACCTTTTTCAGGGGCTAGCTGAGCAGTTACCGTTAAATTATTGTTTTGATTTTGCATAGGGGGGGGAGAAATTTTTAATTTTAAATTAAAATCCCCCCCCCTCTTAATGGTTTAACAAAACAACATTAAATTTACAAGGTGCGGCTTTTTTTTTAAAAAGCATGGGCAGTGAATTGCACTCTGATTTTGGTGTTATGTGTAAAAAGTAACTGAGGTAACAATAATTATATGAAAGGTAACTATTAAAGAATGAGTGATTTTAAGTTTATAGATTTATTCGCAGGTATTGGCGGTTTTCACATTGCGATGGAATCACTAGGTGGAAAATGTGTTTTTTCTTCAGAAATAGATCCTTTTGCTAGAAAAACGTATGAACATAACTTTAAAAAATCAAATCCTACCCTCTTTAATGAGGGGATGTTTAATGATGACATAAGAAAAATAAACCCTATAGACCTACCTGATTTTGATGTTTTGTGTGCTGGCTTCCCATGTCAACCTTTTAGTCAAGCAGGTCATAAAAGAGGCTTTACTGATACACACAAGTCTGAGAGAGGTAATTTGTTTTTTAATATTGTCGAAATATTAGAAGCAAAAAAACCTAAAGCATTTTTTTTAGAGAATGTACGAGGTATTGTTAATCATGATAATGGCAACACTTTTAAAGTAATTCGAGACATTATTGAAAATGAACTTGGGTATAGTTTTCACTATCAAGTAGTAAAAGCATCTGATTATGGATTACCTCAACTAAGACCTAGAGTATTTATGATTGGGTTTAAAAATGAAGGGGTGTTATCAAGTTTTTCATTTCCTCCTAAAATTCCTCTTAAGTTTAATATGTCTGATGTTTGGGAGGGTGAGTGTTCCAGAGAAATTGGATTTACTTTAAGAGTTGGTGGTCGAGGTTCAAATATTAATGATCGCAGAAATTGGGATTCATATCTTGTTGATGGCGAAGTAAAAAAAATCATGCCAGAACAAGCAAGAAAAATGCAAGGTTTTCCTGAAGATTTTGAATTTCCTGTTGCCAATACGCAGGCAATGAAACAGCTAGGTAATAGTGTTGCTATTGATGCAATTAAGATGTGTGGAAAAGTGATGATCGCTCACTTAAAAACATTAACAAGTATTGGAGATAATATGGGACACACCAAAAATAAAGGAGAATGGACTGAGTTATATTCATTTTTAAAACTTATAAATGATAAAAAATTAATGCTTTCTGATGGAAACCTTAATATCAATAACCATGCCGATCACTTTAATGTAAGCAAAGTAACAACATTGAACATTGTAGAGTCTTGTTATTTACTAGAAAGTGACATGGTTTTAGTAAAAAATGAAACAACATGTATTGAAAAAAAAATAAAAGTATCTGGTTTTTTAAATAATAGCGTTTTAGAAAACCTAGCTTTTACAATAAAATCTGGAAGCAGAACATTTAATATCCCTGAATTTGATTTAATAAAAAATGAATTAGGTATTTCTATTATAAATGGAGGGAATAGTAATCAAAAAGCAGATATTGTTTTAGACATAAATAACAATCAAATATCAAAAAAAAACGAAGGTTTTGGTATTAAATCCTATTTAGGAAGTAAACCTACTTTACTTAACGCATCTGGTAATACTAATTTTATTTTTGAAATTTTGAATTTACAACCCGATGTAATAGATATTATTAACTCAATTAATACTAGAACAAAGTTAAAAGATCGAATTGAAAAAATTCATGCCCTAGGTGGTACATTCAGGTTTAGTAAGATTGAAACTGAATCAATGGAATATAATCTTTTAATGGTAGATACTTTAATGCCTGAAATAGTATCAACAATGTTATTAGAGTTTTATCTAAATAGAACAAATTCGATAAACTCAAACTTAGAAAATATATTCAATAAAATAAATAAATTTGGAACAGATTTAATTACATTACAGGTAAAAGTTAAACGGTTATTAGTTGCAATGCTATTAGGTTTTTTTGCGGGTACAAAATGGAATGGTAAATTTGTATCAAATGGGACTATTGTTGTAAAAGAAACTGGTGAGCAAGTAGGGTTTCACATTATAGATCTGGTTTCATTAGAAAATTATTTATTTAAAAATATTAAATTTGATACCCCTTCAACGACACGGCACAGGTTTGGAGATCTGATTTTAGAGACTGATGGGAAAGTATATTTTAAACTTAATATGCAGCTCAGGTTTTAAAAGTACATAACGAATAAGGTTAGATCGTGATTCGCGCGCAGCGCGGAGCCACGATCTGAACCGTTTGTTGGACAAGCCCGGTCTATATTGGTTACGCTGATGTCTCGCTATGAAGATAGCTTTTTGGTAAAGGGGACGCTAGCCAATGCCATTAAGTTAAGCCCTAACGCATTGTTTACAAAGCACTTTTGTGCGATAAATAGAAGAGGTTATGCTTGAGAGATCGTCCTTTTCGGCTAAAACTCCGATTATTTCGCACTGCTGTAAGGCAATAAACTCATTGAGTTTATTAATTCTTTGATCTGTTCTGAGATGCCGTTAAAGTCTTTTTTTGAATGATCTTTTGCGCCTGATGACAGAGGAGTTGCGTTAAGTTAGATGCCAGTATTTTTGCATAAAAATCTTGTTGAACCGATAAGGCATTTTTACCCGAAAAATTCTCAATCTCTAACCACTGCTTTAAACGCTTGTTTATCGTCTAAGTTGGTAATGAGTACCTCAACGTCACTTTCAAGATCAACCCTATGTAGTGGTCTAACAAACCTGTAGGAGGGGGGGGTAAAAGTTGATATTGGATTTTTCTCCCCCCCTCCCTTTAAGAAAGCACAGAATTTTCTGTGCTTTTTTTTGTGTGTCTG
>JAJRPL010000033.1 GCA_024280815.1 Bacteroidota bacterium | reverse complement strand
GCCTGAAGAAAACATTGTTACTACCAAAAGTAGTGGAGATATTACTTATGATTATTTAGTAGTTGCTGCGGGTATTGTTTACGACCATACTTTAGTTGAAGGCTTATCTGAAGCAATTGACAAAGGGGTAGTTTGTAGTAATTATACAGATTCAAAACACGTTTGGAACGTTGTTAAAAACTTTAAAGGTGGTGTTGCTTTATTTACACAACCAACAACTCCTATTAAATGTGGAGGAGCTCCTCAAAAAGCGCTTTATATGTCTGAAGATTATTTCAGAAAATCGGGTGTTCGTAAAGATTCCACTATAGTTTTTGCTACCAATGGTGGAGTTATTTTTGGTGTTAAGCCTATTGCTGAAACACTAATGAATGTAATTGACCGAAAAGACATTAATGTAAAATTCGGACATCAATTAGTAAAAGTAGATGGAGACAAAAAAATTGCTTGGTATAAAATGGGCGATAATGTTTCTGAACACAATCACAAAGACATAAAAATTACGGAAGAAAATGGTTTAGTAGGTATTCATTTTGATATGCTTCATTTAGCACCACCACAAACCGCTCCAAAGTTTATACAAAATTCTTCATTAGTAAATGCTGAAGGTTGGGTAGATGTAGATATCCACACATTACAACATAATAAATATCCAAACATTTTTAGTTTAGGTGATGCTGCGGCTTTACCAACTGCTAAAACGGGAGCTGCTGTTAGAAAACAAGCACCTTTAGTAATAGATAATATTGTTAGTTTGATGAATAACAATACTGTAACTAACAAAAAATACAATGGTTATTCATCTTGTCCTTTAGTAACAGGTTACGGAAAAATGGCTTTAGCAGAATTTGATTACCAAAATAATTTCACGCCAGATCCAGGATTAAAAATGATGTTGATTTTTGATTCATCTAAAGAACACTGGAGATTATGGATGTTGAAAAAATATATGCTTCCTTACCTTTATTGGAATAAAATGATGAGAGGAAAAGAAGTTTAATATCCCCAATTAGATTAATATTCGATAAAAAAAGAGATGAATTGTTTAGTTCATCTCTTTTTTGTTTCTGACAATTATCATTTTAAATACTTATTTTAGATAGTATTTTTGAAAAACCTAATTACTAAAATTAATCATTATGTTAAGTCAATTTTTACCTCTTTATAATTATAATATGGGCGTGGTTCTTATTGGTGTTTTTGCACTAGTTTGTGTCGCTCTTGTTGTAATGTTAGTTTCATTTATGAATGGTGGGAAAAAGAAAAAATAATCCAATAAAAAAAGAGGCTTCTAGATAGAAACCTCTTTTACTTATTTATTTTTTTTAAAATTTATACTGAATAAATGCAGTGAAATTTCTTCCTGGGTCATTAATGGGCTCTTTAACAAAATCTTCTTGATTGATATAAGAAAAATTAAGATGATTGTTATATTCTTCGACATTCTTACAAAATCTGTATAAGTTTATATTTCGGGATTGAGTTAATTATAACTTGTTCCTATTTTCATATATAGTTAAAAATGGGTTTACTATTATTTCACCCCTAGGCTTCAGGACGAATTGGTATAGCCCGTTTTTTGATGCTAAATTATTTTAATTTCTTTTTTATTATATATCAATCAATTTATACATAATCTTAGGGTTTCTAGTATTGGTATTTACCCAGGCGGTCATTATTTTTGATTGATTAATTAAACTAATAACAGCATGGTTGTTATTAGTTTTAGGACTGCTTATTTCAGTTGAAAATTTGTTTTCAATAGTTCCCTCTATAGCTTCTAGCATTATTTTTGTATATCCTATTTCTTCCAATTCATAATATTCCTCATAAACAACATAATATTTCCCCTTATTAGCAACCATTTGAGGATGTAGTCCTTCTTTACTTAACAATTTTCTGTCAGTAAACTGTTCATTTACATAATTTGAAAAGAAAATTCCTGGACTATTATTTGCTCCTGTAAACCAAACCGCAGCTAAGTTAGAATTAGTTTGAGCCAATGATGGTCCTGTGTGCGGGCAGCCATCAATTTGCCAATTGTCTTTACTTACATATATTGGTTCTGAAAAACTAGCTCCGTTATCTTGAGACGATACATAATACATGTCTCTAATTTCTACATTACTTATAGTGAAAATAGTATTTGTAAAATCTTCCTCCCTTTCTATAATATTCCGATACGCTATATGTATATTTTTTTGCTGATCTACATAAATTTCGGTTCTACAACACTCACAGGTAGATCCAGCAATTGGTAGTTCCTTGTAAAAACCACTATCCGAATTTGTTTTAGCAAAATATAATGTTTTTCCTTTTCTGTCTTTATGAATAGGCATTCTACTATCTAGCCACGTTATTCCCAATTCGCCATCTGGCAACAAAGCGATATCAAAAAAACTTTGACTGCCAGAATTATTATCTGCTACCAACTTAACCTTAGGGCTCCATGTTAACCCTTTATCAGAAGAAATAGTGTAATACACAGTCCCGCCAAACCTATTTTTTCTAGATGTAGATTTTATTCTAAATATCGCATAAAGTTTTCCTTTTGATGTTAATCCTACTTTTGCCATACTCTCTGTATGCATTTGTAGTCCTTTAGAAGGAGTAACAGCAATTGGCTTTGAAAATTTTTGTGAATTCTCATCAAAAAAAGCAAATTTCAAAATATTTTCCTCACTATCTTTATTCCATTCAGTCCAGTTTATCAAGATCTCTTTACCTGAATTAAAGATAAAAGCACCTTCCGAATTAACATTAGGTTTCGTAAGCATATAAATGGTATCCCTTTTATTCTCCTCTATTGTATTTACTACCTGTTTTTTGTTATCCAAGGAGGTCCTTTTCTCTTTACAAGATTCTAAAGAGGTAATGATCAATGCTAAAATTACTATAAATTTAATATTCTTCATTTTATTTTTTTATAAAGGGAAGCATTTGTTTTACTTCCCTTTTATTTAGCTATTACCCTATGGTTAAAGCTTATAATTAACACCGAATACCAAAGTTCGAGGCATTCCTGGTGTATACGTTGTTCTGCCCCAAGCTGTATTGGCTCTTGTTGCATATAATTTATCCGACAAATTCATTACATTCATCCAAAAACCAAAGTGTTTCATGTCATAGCCCAATCTTGCATTAAAGGCATCATAACCTTCATAAGTATATTCATTTTCTTGATCTGTAAAATATTCACTTACATGTTGCCACTCTAATCCTATTCTAAAGCCTTTTAAAAAAGCCTTTGGTTTATAGTCAATTCCTGCATTTGTAACCCATTCTGGAGCGCCAGGCATTTCGTTACCACTATAATCTTTGACAGGTTCGCCATCTACAATTTTTGTTACAAAATCTACATATTCATGTTTTGAATAGGCTCCATTATAACGAATAGACAATCCTTCTATAGGCTTATAATTAATACCAAATTCAACACCACTGTGTTTGGTTTCTCCTACATTTTGATTCTCTCTTAGTGTAATTCCATCTACTTTTGTTGTAACCGAAACCACTTCGTCTTTTCCTTTTAATGAATACACAGCAAAATCTAAGTATAGTTTATTATTAAGTAGTCCTACCCAACCACCTAACTCTATATTATAAAATGTTGAGGGATCTAATAAAGGCACATCATCTTTTCTAAATAAATCTCCAATACTAGGTGGAATAAATCCAACACTATAATTTGTATATAGTCCAATATTTTGGGCGAAATTATATGCCAATCCTATACGTGGTGTAATTGAATTAAAAGTTTCCTTCGCGTCTTTTGATGAATAATCAGAGGCATCGTCTAAATTATTTCTAAAATCATAACTATTGATGTCATAACGAAGACCTGCATTTACTTTAAAATTTTCAAAAGGCTCTATATCACCTGATAAATAAAACCCCGTATTGACAATGTCTGTTTCATAATCTGATTTATACACTCCTGTAGCGGTATAGGATTCAAAAACCCCCTCTTCATTACGATATACATCTAATATTTCAGCAGTATAGGTTTTCGGACTATAATCTAGGTTTGTTCCTACTATTAGATTTGAATTCATTACATCAAATTTAAAATTGTGTTGTAAATAAAGGGCAAACGTTTTAAAACTATTATCGTTTAACTCTCCCGTGGTGGTATCTCCAAATTCAGTATCATCAGCAATTCTATAACTGGGGTTTTGCTTCATGGTATTATCACGAAATATTAAACTTAAGGTAGTGATATTATGGTCATTCCATTTACTATTTAATGTTGAATTAAAACGCAAAGCTTTTGCATCTCTAAAAGTGAAGGTGTGATAAGAAGAATAATCTTCATTTTTAAATTTTTCTTCGTCTAAACTACCACTCATTTCACTAAAATAATCCACATATGTTATGGTATTTGACCAGTCTAACTTATCAGAAAACTGATGTGTAACTTTACCTGTTACCGCTAATTTATCATAATCTCCATAATCCCGTATTCCGTCATTTATGGCAGATTTGTAAACCGCTAAGTAAGCTCCTGTTTTTCCAAATGTTTTTGATATTTTAAAATCGCCTCTAAGATATCCATCAGTATGCCCTCTAAAACCTACTGTACCTGTTAATGCTTTACTCGGTTTTTCTGTAATAAAATTAATAGCACCACCAATCGCTTCACTACCATATAAAGAAGAATAAGGGCCACGAATAATTTCGATTGTCTCAGTGGCTAACATATTCATTTCTAACAAAGCATTGTGGTTAAAAACTCCTGTAGGTCTAATGGGAATACCATCTTCCAAATAAAGATACAAACTTTTAGTCGATATTGGTTGACGGATAGCCATCATATGTTGTTCATTCCCTAAGTCAACCATATGAACCCCAGATTTTTGATTTAAAACCTGATCAATAGAAATAGGGTTTACTTCTTCCATTGTTAAACGAGAAACAGTAGATATCGCTACGGGTAAGTCTTTTCGTCTCTGTAATGCTCTAGAAGCACTTACTACCACCATATCTAAGTCTGTTGTAGCTTCATTCATAGTGACATTCATCGTATCTTTTGCCCTAATTGATGCTGTGTCATATCCTATAAATGAAAAAATTAACCATTCTCCCTCTTCTATATTTTCTAGAATAAAATTTCCTGTCTCATCTGTTGTAGTTGCTTTATTTAACTTTTTTGATTTGATGACAACACCTTCTAAAGGTTCATCAAAGGCGTCAACTACAGTTCCTTTTATCGTAATTTCTTGTGACCAAATTGACAATGTACTAATACATATCAATAATACTGTTAAAATGATTTTTTTCATGATTTTTCATTTTTCACCAACTTATATGTTGGTGTATTTGTAATAAATTATGTTGTTTTTGTGATTGTTTTGATTTCTTTTATGAATAGTGGGAAGAAGAAAAAGTAATTTCTACCGTATTAAATAGGAAACATTTACATAACAGTTCCTGCCCATTCTTGATATGTTATTCCAATCTGCATAGGTTGAATAATCAATATCAAAAATATTCTCTACCCCTGCTTTTACATATAATTTTTGACTTCCGAAGTAAAAATTATAGGAAGCACTTGCATTAACTATTGCATAACTTTCAGTTTCATTTTCACCAAAATAACTACTGAAATTTGTTTGTTTTCCTGCACCATTTAAATTGACATCTGCATCAAATAAATTCTTTTTAAAATGAAGTGCTGCTCTGTAAGTAAATGGACTTATCAGCGGTAGATTATTTCCGTTATGATCATTCCCAAGGTTGTAACCCATCATTCCGCTTAACCTCCACGAAGGAAATAGTTGATAACCCGCATTTATATTGGTGGTTAAAATAGTAGCATAATCTAACGCTGCATAAATACGAACTCCATCTGCACCAATGGTCATTCCAATCAAATCTGGATCTGTTTTTCCGATGATATAATCTGAAATATAAAAACCTGAAACCTCTGCTCCCAAGGTGAGTTTTTTAGTGGTTCGTTTTGCTGAAACATTCACCTCTAAAGACTTTTCATTGTTCAAATAAGGGTTCCCGATATAATCGTAATTATCAAAACTATTATACAAATAAAAACCATAAGCTTCAGTTACTGAGGGTGCTCTTTCGCCATAACCAGCAGAGAATACTAATTTTGTTTTCTGAATTGCCATTTCATATTGAGAAGAAAGATTAAAGGTAAATCGTGTTTTTGAAGCCTCTAATTCTGGGTAGAAAATCCGAAGACTATTCAATCCAAATTCATCTGCAATATTTGCATTCTGAACTCCAAAACGTGCCGTAAATTTCAATGCTTTATTTTTTCCTATTGAAAACACATCTTCTCCATACAATCCTGAATAAAAAGTACGAACATCTGGCCAAGTAAGCATAAACATCAAGTTTTCATTTGGGTCATTTGGATACATTGTCATTTCGGCTAAGGACTTATTATAGTATCCATTAAAATTAAATAGTAAATTGTGCTTATCTTTCTTAGCATATACTTTAGAGTAAAACCCAAAAGTATCACTCCAACCTGGCATATCCATATGTACCGGAACATCCGGGCGTTTGGTGTCGTCCATTACGTGAGTAATGGTATTGTAATACACCTTGGTTTCCCATTTGTTAATGGTTTATGAAATACTATCTTTTTCAAAACTTACAGAAGCAATTAAAGCTTCGGCTAACGAAACATCCATTGTTAAAGCTGGATATCCTACATTGGTCGCTCTATCATAAATTATAGAACCAATTACTGCGGAATTTTTACCAATTTTTACACCTACAACTCCAGAAACATTATACTTCTCAAATTGTGAGAACAAAACTTCTTCACCACCACCCGCAAAGTAATTATCAGATTTTCTATAAATCCCATCAACATTAGCAAAGAATTTTGTGTTGGAATAATTTACTTCGGCACTGGCAATTCGAGCATTGCTATTTCCTTCATATCCTAAGTCTATTCCTGCATTAAACGCTTCTTTGTCAAAATCGTTTTTCTGAAGTTTTAAATCGATACTTCCACCAATGGTTGACCCATTTTCAGCTCCTTGCTGTCCAGAAGTTATTTTC
>JAJRPL010000032.1 GCA_024280815.1 Bacteroidota bacterium | reverse complement strand
TACAACGCCTGGCTTCATAGATTGTGTTACCCAAACTTTATCTATAAAATACCCTATATCTGTATTCATTTTTACCAAATCTCCTGTTTTGAATCCCCATTTTGCAGCATCGTCTGGATGCATCCAAATCGGATTACGATTTGAGATTTCTACCAACCACTTTGCATTACCCGATCGAGAGTGGATTAATGTTGGCAATCTAAATGTTGGTACTAGTACATATTCTCCTTTCGATTTATCTAACACATCATTATGAATATGTGATTTAATATATTGTGGAATGGCATATTCTGGCCATTTCCAATCGACCATGGTTTGCGAATAGAATTCATTTTTACGTGATGGTGTTGGGAAACCAACTTTAGCTTTTTCGTTGACCATGACTCCAATATCTTTTCCGTCTTTACGGATAACTTTAGTGTCTGGATCAACAACTGAACCTTTTAATTTCTCTTCAGAAACGGCTCTATCGTTCATATTATAAGATTCTCCTGCTTCAATTTCGTAAGCACCGTACTTTTTCATGTATTCTAATGCTGCAAATTGCCCTGTAAATCCGTCTGCTTTTGCCTTTTCAGTCAAGCCATCAACACGTTCAAAAATGTATTGGTAATACTCATCAATCGTAATTTTTTCTCCTGGTCTGTATGGCGATTCAAATGTTTTTCGGATGCCCATACTTCCGTCAGGGTCAATTCGCCAAGACAATTCTATCCAAAATTCATCTTCTTCCCACACTTCACCTGGGTTTGCTTGATAGGTACACTCAACTGGATTCCCATTTCGTCTTGCCGCTTCACGTAAAACGGGTTGACGGAAAGCCACCCATGTTCCGCCATGTGTTGCGTAAGAATTGATATCATGTCTTTCAGATGCTAAGCCCATTGGTAATACAAAATCGGCATAAAATGCAGTTTCGTTCCATGTTGGTGTTAATGCTGTATGCAATCCGAATTTATCTTCTCGCATAAACATTTCCATCCATGTAAACCCATCAGGATAGGTCCATATCGGATTAAATACTCTAGAGAAATATACGTCCATAAAACCACGTCCTTCTTTTAAGAAGTGTGGTAATAACTGACTCATTTCAAAGAATGCTAATGGATATTCTTTAGGGAAATGTAATTCGTTCCAAACTTTTTGTGGTGCTGGCGGATTGGGTTGCGTAGGCGAGAACTTATTCCATGAATTTGGCGAAGTCCCTCCTTTTGCTCCAACCGCTCCAGTTAATACCGTTAAGAAGTGTAAACATCTAGCAACTGCCCAACCACCCAAATTAGATGCTCCTGCAGAACGCCAGTTATGTGATGCAAAACGTTCGCCTGCTTCACCAATTTTGTGGGCGATTTCTATAATCATTTCGGCTTTTACACCTGACTCTTCTTCTGCAAATTCTGGTGTAAATTCCTTGTATTCTTTAATCATTTCTGAGATGTAATTCTCAAATTTGATTTCTACTCCTTTTGCTTTTAAATACGATTCCCAGTTTACCCAGTTCTCTAAATATTCTCTATTGTAAAGTCCTTCTTCGAGGATAATTAATGCCATTGCCAACAATACTGCTGCTTCTGTTCCTGGATAAGATGGCATCCAATAATCAGACATAGAAGCTGTATTTGACAAACGAGGATCCATGGTTGCCAACTTTGCTCCTTTCATTTTCCCTTCAATGATACGTTGTGCATGCGGATTAAAATAATGACCCGATTCTAAATGTGCCGAAATCAATAAAATAAATTTTGCTTCGGCATGATCTGGAGATGGTCTATCATAACCATACCAAATATTATAGCCAAAACGTGCTCCTGAGGAACAGATATTGGTATGTGAGTTATGACCGTCAATTCCCCAACCTTGTAAGACCCAATTCATAAATTTTTCATGTCCTGGACGACCTACGTGATAGGCAATTTCATTTTTCCGATCTTCTTTTATCGCTTTACGGATACGTGCTGCAATGGTGTCTAAGGCTTCATCCCAAGAAACACGCTCCCATTCGCCTTCGCCTCGTTTTCCTTTTCGTTTTAACGGATATAAAATACGATCAGGATCAGTAATCTGATTGATAGTTGCTGGGCCTTTTGCACAGTTTCTTCCTCGTGAACCTGGATGATGTGGGTTTCCTTCAAACTTTTTTACTTCTTGTGTTTCTTTATCGATAAAAGCCGTTAAACCACAGGCAGATTCACAATTAAAACAGGTTGTTGGTACAATTTGATAGGTTGTTTTTTTCTTTTTTGGCCAAACTTTTGGATCGTATTCTACCCAGTCATCCCACTTTTCAGGTGGTGGAAAGTTCTCGTACATTGACGCAACTTCTTCATCAGAAAATTGACGCATATCGCCATCAAATTCTTGATACTTTTCTTTGTGCAAATTTGGAATGATTCCTATTTTTTCTGCTATGTTTTCAATGAATGAAGGTTTTTTATATCCCATCTTTTTTATTTATTCGATTTCTCCGATTTATGATTTATTCGATTAACGGATTGCCTAATTATTTTTGCTTGTTCAACTTTGCTCGAACAGTTCCGATTGATTTTACTATTATTTTCAATAATTCTTCAGATTCATCATATGCTTTTTTCCAAAGAGTATTTGATTCTGGTTTTATTTCAGTGATTAATTCAATAAAGTACATTGTTTCATCTAACTCTTCTTCAACTATTTTTAATTTGTTTAGAAAGTCCCTTGATGATTTTGCTCTGCATGCAGCTCTATAATTTGCACCAACTGAACTAGAACATCTTATTAATTGTCTTTTATAATCATAAAATTCATTCTCTATTTTTTGGCAATTCTGCCAAACCATTATTGCAATATTTTTTGTTCTTTGCTTTAAAATATTTTCCATCTGTTTATTTATTCGATTATTTCTATTTTAACGACATGTTGATGTTGTTAAATAATCGAAGCAATCATACATAAATCGAAATAATTTAAAATTAAGCGAGTGGAACTCGCTGTGGTGCTTCAATCCATATTTTTTCAGTTGCGTATATTCCAATAAGGACTAACACAGCTGAGACTACTAATAGCATAGCACTTGGTGCAACTAACAACAATACTAATGGTAAAACATTTCCTAATACAACTACAACCACCCAAAATAGATTTTTATATCTTCCTTTTGTAATCATTGCAACAACTGCATGTGCTGCCGTTGAAGGATGTGTCATGGTCAATTCTGTTATCATGGTAAATAGATTTACTACCAACGCAACAATCATTGTCATTTTTAATAAGCCCATCCAAGAATCTAAATCTGTAACTAAAGAAACCAATGCAAATATTGCTGCTCCAGCCATAACACTATGTACTAACATGTGTAAAGCCAAACTCGGACTTTGCCAAAAATCGCGTCCTTTTGCTTGTGCGAATAAAAATGCGGTGTAAATGGCTAACATTATGGCAAAAAATGCGGTTATCCAAAGTAAAATGGTTTCTCCTGCTTTTATTTCAAAGTAGGTCATTGCTCCCCAAACAGTTGCTAGTAATCCGAAAATGGTAATGATATACCCTCCTTTTACCAGCCAAGATTTCCATTGTGGTCTTAACAATACGTTTAAGAAACGGTCAGGTCTGTCTAAATCCATTACTAGGAATAATCCTGTTAATCCTAAGAAAACTAATGAGATTCCTGCTGACCATAATTTAGTAGTATCCGAAACTTCATACCCTAATAACATGGCTAAAAACGGAATTAAAAAAGCTCCTGCCGAAATTGCTTTTGTCATCACATAGGCAGAAACTTCCCATCCCCAAAGAATACCTTTGTCTGGTGTATCGTACACTCTACGTGCTTTTCCGTTAAGGACATCTATATAATTTGGGTTTTCAGAATCTTTACGTTTATAAGCAGCTTGAATATCGTTATCAATACTCATCTGCAACAAGTTCACATCATCATTGGTGTGCATCATCTTTTCTGCTGCTTTTGCAAAGTGACCTACACCACGAGCCTGAGAATTCCATAAGAAATCACCTGATTTATCTGTGGCTTCAGGATTTAATGAAGAAAAATCTCCATCAATATAAAATAAGTTTGGATTCGTACCTTTTTCAGGTTTACGAACCGTTACTTGTTCTCTTGCTAATAATTGTGAAATTTCCGTATTCGGATTTTCCATATCACCTGCAATAATTGCATGTTCTGGACAAACCGTAACACAAGCAGGCTCACGACCTACTTCGATACGATGTGCACAGTAATTACATTTAGCTGCTGTATTAGTATCAGGATCGATATACAAAGCGTCATAAGGACAGGCTTGCATACACGATTTACAGCCAATACAACGATTGTTATCAAAATCTACAATACCATCTTCGCGAGTATATAATGCTTCTACTGGACAAATTTCTACACATGGAGCATCTGTACAATGGTTACATCGCATTACTGAAAATATTCTGCGTGTGTTTGGAAATTCTCCTTTTTCTACTTGTTTAACATAAGTTCTGTTAACGCCTACCGCAACATCGTGCTCACTCTTACAGGCAGTTGTACACGCATGACAACCAATACATTTTCGGTTATCAATAATAAATCCGTATTTCATGTGATTATTCTAGTTAGTTCTCCAAAAATAACCAAAAAAGTCATTTAGTTTGTAACATTTGTTACTTAAATTTTAATTTTATTATCAAATTCTATAAATAAGCTATCTTTACAAGATGAAAATTAAAATCTTATTTTTCGGAATTCTTAAAGATATTGTTGGTAAGGGCACTATAGAAGTTACAGAAGATGATGGTACTTCAATCGCCGACTTAAAAGCATCATTATTAAAAAAATACGACAAATTAAATACCTATTCAAACTTTTCAATTGCTGTAAACGAGGCATATGTTGAGACAGACTATTTACTAAAAAATAATGATATTGTAGCTTTTATCCCTCCCGTTAGTGGTGGTTGAATCCCCTTTGTCCTCCGGACATTTCCCCGAAGGGGAAAAAATCTCCTTCCCTTTGGGAAGGGCTAGGGATGGGATCTCAAATACTTCTTATCAATATAAAAAGTACCAAAGGGTAAAACAGAAGCAATAAGTACAATTCCAAACGTTTTCCAATCCCATTTCATGTCTGGTTTTATTAAAAAAGCAAGTACAACATAGGCAACAAATAAAAGCCCGTGTGGCATACCGAGTAGTCTCACATAAGAAGGATCTTCTGCAAAATATTTTATAGGTACAGCAACAAAAAGTAGTAATAAATAGGAAATTCCTTCTAAAAAACTTACAATTCTAAATGTTTGTTTCATTTTAACTTTTTAAGATTTTATGTTTGCAAATATAGGTGTTGATAATTGAAAAATTAACAAAACATAAAGATTTATGAGCTAAGCTTTAACAAATAATTACCACCCTTTTATTTTTTTAAAATTAGGTTTGTGAATCCAAATCAACTAAAATGAAATTTAAAATAACCCTGATTATTTTTTGTGTTACCGCTTTTTCTCAGGCACAAATTAGAGGAGTTATTACCGATAAAAATAATGAGTCGTTACCATTTGTGAACATATACTTTGAGGGTTCAAATAAAGGAACAACATCTAATGATGAAGGTGTGTATGAATTAAATATTAATAAAACGGGCAATTACACTGTTGTTTTTCAATATTTAGGATTTAAAACAGTTAAAAAAGCATTAAAAATTATTACGTTTCCATACAAATTAAATGTTACTTTATTTGAAGATGCTTTAGCTTTAGATGAGGTAACGATAAGTTCTAAAGAAAACCCTGCTCATAGAATTATTAAAGCAGCAATTGCCAACCGAAATAAAAATTTAAAAAAATTATCAAATTTTACAGCCGATTTTTATTCTAGAGGAATTTATCGAATTAAAGATGCCCCTGAAAAAATTCTTGGTTTTGAATTGGGCGATTTAGGTGGAGGTTTAGATTCTACCAGAAGTGGTGTTGTATATTTGTCTGAAAC
>JAJRPL010000031.1 GCA_024280815.1 Bacteroidota bacterium | reverse complement strand
TTCTAAAAAATTAGAAGTTTAACTTTAAAATTTAAATATTATGACACTAGTAAGATATCAAAACACAGTACCAAATTTATTTGAAAGATTATTCAATAATGAATTAGAAGGTTGGAATAGAAATAACTTTTCTAACACCAATACAACATTACCTTCTGTAAATATTAAAGAAGATACAGATGCATTTTATGTTGATGTTGCAGCTCCTGGATTTGAAAAATCAGATTTCAATATTGAATTAAATAATGATTTGTTAACCATTTCATCTGAAAAACAAGTTAGTAATGAAATTAAAGATGATGAAAAAATAGCTAAACAAGAGTTTAGTTACCAATCTTTCACAAGATCTTTTACACTTCCTGAATTGGTAGATGATGAAAAAATTTCGGCTTCATACAAAAACGGGATTTTATCGATTACCATTCCTAAAAAGGAAGAAGCAAAACCAAAACCTGTAAAACAGATTAAGATTAAATAATTATAGGTAAAACGTTGGCTAAAAACATCTCTATTTTTTAGCCAACGTTTAAAAAAAAAAGTATTAAAAGACAAAGAAAATGAAAACAATTAAAACGAATTTAGTAAGCTTGGCTTTAATATTACTGACTGTAGTGAGCTGTGCACAAAACAAAAATAAAGATTTTGATAATGCTCCAACACCCGTAAAGCCAAAAGAAGCCTCTTTAGAAATGAACAAAGACAGTTTGGACCTAAAGATAATTGCCAATTTAGAAAAACAAATCGCAGAACGAAAAATGAAATTGACAGAAGAAGCACTTTCTACAGTAGGAGAGACACACTCTTTATTAGATGAAATAAAAAAAGGGAAAAAGGAAGATGCTATCAAAAAAGGAGAAATACTTATTGGAAAGTTGGAAGTTTTATTAACAAGAGACCCAAATTTATCACTTATTCCAATAAATGTGAATTATCAAAAAAATGAATTGATTACAACAATTGAAGAAGTACGAGCAGCTTCGAAATTAGCTCAAAATGCTATGAATGATGGCTATTATCAATTAGCTAGCGATATATTGGACGATATAAAAAGTGAGTTGATAATAAATACTTATTTGTTGCCAACTGCAACATTTCCAGAGGCTATAAAAGTTGCGGTAGCTTTATTAAAAGAAGATAAACCTAAAGAAGCAGAACTTGTTTTAAATAATGTTTTAGGAACTATAGTTATCCAAAAGACAATAGAGCCTTTACCAATACTTAATGCTGAACAAATGATTATTGAGGCAGCATTAATTGACAAAAAAGATCATGAAAATGTTGCTAAGGTTCTCAACTTATTAAGTAATGCTGATTATCAATTGACCTTAGCGGAAGAAATGGGTTATGGTAAAAAAGATAAAGATTTTTTAGCCTTAGAAAAAAGTATAAAAGCACTAAAAAAATCTGTTGAAAACAAAGAAAATAGTGAAAGTAAATTTGATTCTTTGAAAAAAGATATCATAAAGATTAAGGAAAAAATCTTTAAAAAGGATAAAAAATAATAAGCAAGCTAAGCTTTTCAAAAAGAAAGGAGAAATACCTCTCCTTTCTTTTAACCTAAAATAACAATAAAATGAATTTGTAAAATAAGTACTTAAATATGAATATTATGAAAAATATAATACTAACAATCTTATCCGTTTTAAGTCTTACAAGTTGCATTGGGCAAGCAGAACAAAAAACAACAGAGCATACGGAAAATTCAAAAAACAAAATAGAGCCTAAGATAGATTACAAAGTAAATAAAGAATATGATGAAAATGGAAACCTCATCAAATATGATTCAATTTATACCTATTATTACTCAAATGTAGATAAAAATGCCATGCTGAATGATAGTATTTTTAAAAAATTTGATGAGCATTTTAAAGGCTTAGATCAATTTAATAATGATTCTTTTTTTAAAGACTTTTTTAATCAAGAAAATTTTAATGAAGATGACTTTTTTAGTGAAGATTTTTTTAGTGGAAATTTAGGTAGAAATCAAGAGATGATGCAAAAAATGATGAAACGTATGGATTCTTTAAAAAATCAATTCTTTATTAAAGAATTTCCTTTAGAGGAAGATAAAAAAGAAGAGTCTAAAGAATAATGTATAGAAATTAATACCTAAATTGCAAAAGGAGGCTACACTAAAAAATAGAAGCCTCCTTTTTTACAAAAATTAGCTTATGAACAAAAGCCTTCAATATTTACTCATATCTATAGCTACATTTATTTTTGGTTACATCTTCTTAAAAACGGCTTATTTTAGCTCTCAAGAAAGCCCTTTTACTAAAGAAATTGTTTTAATTGTATTAGGTACCATTGTTACCATAGCCATTACATCAGCACTTTTAAATAAGCAAAGTGAAGTTGAGTTAGAAAAAGAACAACGGGTGAAAATTTTTGATAGCAAGTCTGATTTGTATTTTGATTTGAGTTGATTAATTTAATAGAAAAAATTATCCTTAAAAATGATATTAATAATAATGATATTATCAATTTAGAATTTTTAACACATAAAATTTCAATACTGGCCGATGTAGAAGTTTTAAAAGAATATTCAAAATTTGTTCGAATTTTTAAAAAAATAGCAGACTACAATAACATATCTAAGCTTGAATCTTCTGAATTATCTTCGCAATTAGCATTATTATGTAAAAAAATAAGACAAGATTTAATCATTGATGAAAAAGGAGAAAAGGTTACTATTCAAAGCTTATTAAAAAAAGGAAAAACGTAGCAGAACATGAACTTTATAGATTATTATAAATTATTAGGCATTACAAAAAAGGCTTCTGAAAAAGAGATAAAAAAAGCCTATAGAAAATTAGCTCGTAAATATCATCCAGATGTAAACCCTGGTAATAAAGAAGCTGAAAAAAAGTTTAAAGAAATTAATGAAGCTAATGAAGTGTTAAGTAATCCAGAAAATCGTAAAAAATACGATCAATATGGTAAGGATTGGAAACATGCCGAAGAATTTGAA
>JAJRPL010000030.1 GCA_024280815.1 Bacteroidota bacterium | reverse complement strand
TGGTTCATCCCAAGGATGTAGACCATCTTCTTGATCTTTATACCAAGAATGTTTCACATCTTCACTTACTTTCATGTGATCAAATTCATGCCAATCTTTACCATCAAAAAATCCACTTGAACTAATTAAAGCCGCATTTCTTCCTTCAATTGTAGGATTGTTATACATATCTTTATGTAAATAAGTTCCTGTTGCTAAAAATTTACCAACACCTTGACCAAATTTATCTAATCCGAATTCAATTCCTGCTCTTATTAATAAACCTAAATCACTATTACGTTGTGAGTCGTTTTCATCAACCCAAGCCAACATATCGTCCCAAGATTTAATTTCCATATAACGTTCAATAGAACAGCCTAACCAAATAGACTCTAACCAATCGTTTTTAAATTGCTTTAAAATTGCATGAGCACGTGTGATGTCCTTTAAAGTAGGAGCACACATAACCCCACCAGGAACCATATAGCTTGAATGTGGCCATTGACCACCAAATAAGGCATAAATTTGAACTGGTAATGCAGAAGCCGTTAAGCCTTTTTGAAAAGTTGTCCCTACATAAGCAGACCAACGTTTTACTACTTCTTTATATAAAGGTTGGTTTGCATACTTTTTGTTAGCTAAATCGGTTGCAAAAATTGCATAGTACCAACGTGGAATACTTTGTAAAGTTTCCGTTGCTTGACCTATTGCTCTTAATAAGAGTGCATTTGGAGGTAATTTTGTTCCCCAAGCTGTATCCAACGCAGATGATGCACAATATAAATGCGATCCTCCACAAATTCCACAAATTCTTGGCGTAACAATTAATCCAGATTGTGGATCTTTGCCTTCCATAATTTTCTCAAAACCTCTAAACATTGCTGCCTGAGTATGAGCACGAGTTACTTTGCCGTTTTCAATATAGACTTTCACATCTAAATCTCCTTCAACACGACCAACTGGCGATATATTTAATTCTTTTACTGTTGACATTTTTATATTTTTTAGTTGGTTATTATTTAGATGTTTCCATAATACGTTTGTTAGTAGGCATTACTTTTTGGAAACCTGCTTCCATATAATAAGCTAACTTACTTCTTCCTTCTGGAACTTCTTTAGGGAAAACACCCATATATTTCATAGTTTTAAAAACAGAACCTTTCATTAAATCGTTATGAGGGAAACCAGGCTCAGTACAACCTAAACAAGGATGGTTTGCTCTAGTTTTACTGTTTTGTCTGTTCCATAATATATTATTACAAGATGCTCTAGTCATTGGGCCTCTACAACCAACTTCATAGAATAAACAACCACCTCTTGTACCAAAGCCACCATCTACTTTTTGTGCAAAGTTGGTTACATTAGTACAACCGTCTTGTACAAAATCTGTAAAGAAAGTTTTAGGTCTGTGGTATTCATCAATTAATACATCACCAATTCTACCTATAGATATAGCGACTAAAATTTGTGTAATCCAATCTGGATGTGCTGGACAACCAGGAATATTAATTACTGGCAAACCACCTTTAGAAACATAATTAGACCCTAAAAAGCCACCTTTATTTTTCTTAAGAAATTGCATTCCTGTAGATTCACTTGGGTTTGGAGCAACAGCGGGAATTCCTCCCCAAGTTGCACAGTCACCAATAGCAACTACATAACCTGCTACTTCTGATAATTCTTTAATCCAATCTTTCATTGGTCTATCTGCAAAATAATTCATTGTACCAGTTCCTTCTGGGCCCATAATAATTGAACCTTCATAAACTAATATGTCCATTTGCACTTTACCAGCAATAATATCTCTTAATAAGTCTTGAACTTGATCACCAATTTGTAATCCTGTAGTAGGATGCCATAAGATGTTAAGTCCAAAATCTGTTATAAGTTCTACTACAGTTGGTTCTTCTGCATTAAGAAAGGACATAGTGTTCCCACTACATGCTCCTCCTTGTAACCATAAAACGTTTGCCATATAAGTTGATTATTTTATTAATAATGCACCAATATTGCAAATAAAACACACACTCACAAATGATTAGGCTTGTTTATATTGATTCTAAATTATTACTTTTTAGTAATTTACTAGTAATTAGGTTTTTATGTAAAATTAGATATGTGTATTGTATAAAAATTACAAAAAAGATGTTAACATCTTAATTAAAAGTATTAAATTTAATAAATGCTCAAAAATTTAAAGCAATTAATGAGAATATAATAATTTCCTGTTTATGACAAGTAATTGATATGTAATCTTTTTAACAAAGCACTTTTTTGATAGAATATATTTTTCGTAATTTGCGTGTATGTCAATTCAAAATACACTAAAAAATAATTTTCCGCAATTTGCTTCTTCAATAGAATTGCTTCAAGAAATTGAAAAGATAAGTTCTATTCATGAATTTGATAAAGAAACCATTATCCTTAAGGAAAATTCTTATGTTAAAGTAATTCCGTTATTAATCTCAGGATTAATAAAAGTTTACAAAGAAGATGAAAGTGGAAATGAAGTACTACTCTATTATATTGAACCTGGAGAAAGCTGCATCATGTCTATCATGGCAGCAGAGAAAAACGAAAAAATTACTGTAAAAGGAATCGTTGAAGAAAAATCAGAAATTGTGATTATCCCTATTCAAAAATTGCAATTTTTAAGAAGGAACTATCCACAATGGAATTTATTTGTATATAATTTATTTAACGAAAAATTTGATGAAGTTATTGATATGATTAAAATATTAACTTTTTCAAATAAAGAAAAACGACTAGAAGAATATTTATTAAAAGAAGCCAAGATTAAAAATACAACAGAATTACATCATTCACATCAAGAAATTGCAAATGAATTGGGGTCTTCTAGGGAAGTAATTTCAAGACTATTAAAAAAATTAGAAAAAGATGGGAAAATAGAATTATCTCAACGAAAGATTAAAATTTTAATGAAGTTGTGACAATCATCACCAAAAAAGGTATCTTTACTATATATATTTGTAAGGTCAAAC
>JAJRPL010000029.1 GCA_024280815.1 Bacteroidota bacterium | reverse complement strand
TGAAGAAATCATTTTTTGACGATTTGCCAAAATCAGCTTTTGCTTTGGTGAATATTGACGATAAGAATGGTGGTGTTATGTTGCAAAATACTGAAGCCAAACAATATACTTATGCGTTGAAAACGGTAGCAGATTATAAAGTTAAAATTATAGAAAATCAGCTAAATGGCTTATTGCTAAATATTAATACGCGTGAAGTTTGGATAAAACTTATCGGCAATTTTAATGCCTATAATTTGTTGGCAATTTATGCAACAGCTAACCTTTTAGAAATTGAAGAGCTTGAAAGTTTACGCTTGTTAAGCGAGTTAGAAAGTGTAAGTGGTCGCTTTCAATACTTGGTTTCTGATAGTGGCATTACAGCTATTGTTGATTATGCACATACGCCAGATGCGTTGAAAAATGTGCTAGAAACGATTAACGCCATTAGAACCCATAATGAAAAGGTAATTACAGTTGTAGGCTGTGGTGGTGATAGAGACAAGACCAAGCGTCCAAAAATGGCACATATTGCTACGCAATTATCCAATCAAACCATTTTTACTTCTGACAATCCTAGAAGTGAAAACCCTCAGACAATTATTGATGAAATGGAAGCGGGTGTAGAGCCTCAAAATTTTAAAAAATATATTTCAATTGTTGATAGAAAGCAAGCGATTAAAACTGCAAGCTCAATGGCTGAAAAAGGAGATATTTTATTGATTGCAGGTAAAGGGCATGAGGCGTAT
Source organism: Bacteroidota bacterium (assembly GCA_024280815.1). Lineage (GTDB taxonomy): Bacteria > Bacteroidota > Bacteroidia > Flavobacteriales > Flavobacteriaceae > Aureibaculum. The sequence goes on along the minus strand of JAJRPL010000029.1, from coordinate 2,641 downwards.
CAAGAAATTAATGGTATAAGAACTCATTTTGATGATTATGAAACCATCACAGAAGTATTAAAGCAATTACAAAAGTAAATAGAAAACTATAGATGTTATATTACTTATTTGAATATTTAGACAAACATTATCAGCTTTCAGGAGCTGGCTTATTTCAGTACATTTCATTTAGATCTGCATTGGCTTTTGTGTTTTCATTGTTGATTTCTACCATTTTTGGAAAAAGAATTATTGATAAATTAAGAAACCTACAAGTAGGCGAAACTGTTAGAGATTTAGGACTAGATGGTCAGATTCAAAAAGCAGGAACGCCAACTATGGGTGGGCTGATTATTATTTTGGCAACTGTACTTCCTGTATTGCTTTTGGCCAAGTTGGCGAATGTATATATTATTATTTTATTGGTGACTACCATTTGGATGGGAGCTATTGGTTTTATTGATGATTATATTAAAGTATTTAGAAAAAACAAGGATGGTTTAAAAGGTAAGTTTAAAGTCTTAGGGCAGGTTGGTTTAGGGGTGTTTGTAGGTTTGATGCTGTATTTTTCTCCGCAAGTAGTGATAAAAGAAGAACTTAAAATTACTAATACAGCTCAAGTGCAGTCGTTGCAAACAGTAAATCCTTCAAGCTTTTTTGGTAAAGAAGAAAAGTCATTAAAAACAACGATTCCTTTTGTAAAAAATAATGAATTCGATTATTCAGATTTGATTAGTTGGTTGGGTGATGAATATCAAGATTATGCTTGGATTCCTTTTATTTTGATAGTAATATTTATCATCACAGCAGTTTCTAATGGAGCAAATTTAACAGATGGTATTGACGGACTTGCAGCTGGTTCATCGGCAATAATTGTCGTGGCTTTAGGTGTGTTTGCGTGGATTTCTGGTAATATTATTTTCGCCAATTATCTCAACGTAATGTATATACCGTATTCAGGTGAAATGACCATTTTTATCAGTGCTTTTGCAGGAGGTTTGATTGGGTTTTTATGGTACAATACATATCCGGCTCAAGTTTTTATGGGTGATACAGGTAGTTTGACTGTTGGCGGAATTATAGCTGTAATAGCAATTTCTACACGTAAAGAGTTGTTGATACCTATTTTGGCAGGTATCTTTTTAGCAGAAAATTTATCAGTAATGCTACAAGTAAGCTATTTCAAGTATACCCGAAAAAAATATGGAGAAGGTAGACGCATTTTTCTCATGTCGCCTTTGCATCATCATTATCAAAAAAAAGGATATCACGAAAGTAAAATAGTTACTCGATTTTGGATTATCGGAATCATGTTGGCAGTATTGTCAATTATAACATTAAAAGTGAGGTAGCCCCTCTTGACCTCCCCGAAAGGGAGGGTTAAAATATAAAAAGTGAAAAGTAAAGATATAAATATAGAAGATGAAAATTTCCTTTTAGAGGGATTAAGAGAGCGATTGGTAATCCTTGGTGGAGGTGAAAGTGGTGTAGGTACAGCTATGCTGGCAAAAAAAAACATGTACGAAGTTTTTGTGTCCGATAAGGGTGCAATTGCTGAAAATTATAAAGAAGTTCTTTTACATAATGATATTCTTTTTGAAGAAGAAAAACATACTGAAAACAAAATCTTAACTGCTGATGTGGTGATGAAAAGTCCAGGAATACCAGATAAAGTAGCCTTGGTTCAAGAATTGGTAAAAAAAGGAGTTCCAGTAATTTCTGAAATAGAGTTTGCTTCAAAATTCACTGATGCAACCATTGTAGGAATTACGGGTAGTAATGGTAAAACAACTACCACAATGATGATAAATCACATTTTGAAAAAAGCGAAATTAAATGTGGGTATGGCAGGTAATATAGGTGACAGTTTTGCCTTGCAAATTGCCACAAAAAATTACGAAACCTATGTATTAGAGCTGAGTAGTTTTCAATTGGATGGTATTATTGATTTTGCTCCGCATATAGCGATAATCACCAATATTTCACCAGATCATTTAGATAGATATGATAATAATTATGAAAATTATATTAACTCTAAATTTAGAATAACCATGAATCAAACTGCTAATGATTATTTGATTTATGATGCAGATAATGAAGCGATACGAAACTGGTTTAAAAAGAATAAAACTAAAGCACAATTACTGCCTTTTTCATTAAAGAGAACAGTAAAAAAAGGAGCTTATATAAAAGAAGATAACATACTAATTATAACCGACACAAATACATTTACTATGAGTATAACAGCACTAGCATTACAAGGGAAACACAACACGAAAAACGCAATGGCATCTGCATTGGTGGCAAAATTATTAGGCGTAAGAAACGAAACGCTTAGAGAAAGTTTAGAAGACTTTGAGAGTGTGGAACATCGCTTAGAGTCTGTATTTAAGATTAACGGAGTACAATACATTAACGATTCAAAAGCAACCAATGTAAATGCTACTTACTATGCGTTAGAGAGTATGAATACACCAACAGTTTGGATAGTTGGTGGTACTGATAAGGGGAATGATTATACAGACCTTTTGCCATTGGTTAGAGAAAAAGTAAAAGCAATTGTGTGTTTAGGTTTAGACAATTCAAAAATTATTGAAACTTTTGGTGGTGTAGTAGATTTCTGTATAGAAACAGCTGGTGCTGAAGAGGCGGTAAAAGTGGC
>JAJRPL010000466.1 GCA_024280815.1 Bacteroidota bacterium | reverse complement strand
CTTACTAAATCCTTTATCAGGTAAATGTGCATCTACATTTGCCTCTACAATATTTAAAATATAGAACCCAATTGTAATAAATAAAGACAAATCTCTATTTCTTTTAAAAACAGTTTGAGCTCTTTCTAAAGCATTTTTATCATATGTTGGATTACCTTCAACACTACCATCAAATTCATGTGGTCTTCCTGCTAGCTCAAGCTTAAAAGCTTCTCTAAACTTATTATGCTTTTTATTATTATCAATATAAAAATAAACACTCGTACCCATTGCACCCCAAACAATTGGTGCTTTCCAGTACTTTTTATTGTACAATTGTCCTAAACCAGGTAAAATAGCAGAAAAAAATGCTGCTTTTGAAGGTGCTAAAATATTAATCTCATCTGCAATGATTAGCGTAGAATCAATCTTCGTGACTTTTAAATCATTCGGAATTTCCTTTTGTGCAAAACAAACTGCACAAAAAATAAAGAAAAAGATACTATAGATATATCTTTTCATCATTTACTGTAGTAACTTTTTAATACGATTAAACTCTTCTTCAGAATTGAAAGGGATTGTAATTTTTCCTTTATTTGAACCAGATAATTTTATAGCTACTTTAACGCCAAGGGTATCAGTCAAGGTTCTGTTTCCTAGTTTAATATATTCAGGAATTTCATTATTGTTTTTAACTATTGAACTTGAAACTGAACTAGACTTGTCTTCACGTAAACTTTTTACCAATTGTTCTGTTTGTCTTACAGAAAGGTTGTTTTTGATGATTTTTTCATAAATATCAAGCTGATTGCCAAAATTATCAACACTAATTAATGCTCTACCATGCCCCATAGATAGAAATCCGTCACGCATCCCAGTTTGAATAATAGGATCTAACTTCAATAACCGTAAATAATTAGTTACTGTAGATCTATTTTTACCCACTCTCTTACTTAAATCTTCTTGAGTTAATTTAATTTCATCTATCAAGCGTTGATAAGATAATGCTACTTCTATAGGATCAAGGTCTTTACGTTGAATGTTTTCAACCAATGCCATTTCTAGCATTTCTTGATCATTCGCCAATCTAATATAAGCTGGTATTGCCTTTAATCCAATTGATTTAGAGGCTCTAAAGCGACGTTCACCAGAAACCAACTGAAATTTATTTCCTTCTAATTTACGAACGGTAATTGGCTGAATTACGCCTAGCTCTTGAATGGAACTGGCTAATTCACGTAAAGATTCTTCATTAAAATGAGTTCTGGGTTGAAATGGATTTACCTCAATAGAAGAAAGGTCTATTTTAACTATGCTTCCCACTACTTTATCAGCATTTTTATCCTTTACAGATTTGATATCATCAACTGAATCTTTCAACAATGCAGACAATCCTCTACCCAGTGCTTGTTTCTTTACAGCTTTAGCCATTCTTCTTTTTATTATTTTTTAAAATTTCGTGTGCTAAGTTAATATAATTTACGGCACCTTTACTTGTGGCATCATAAGCAATAATACTTTCTCCAAAACTAGGTGCTTCACCCAAACGTATATTACGTTGAATAATGGTTTTAAAAACCATATTATGAAAATGCTTTTTCACCTCAGCAACAACTTGATTAGACAATCGCAAACGAGAATCATACATAGTCAATAACAAACCTTCAATATCAAGTTCAGGATTATGAACTTTTTGCACACTTTTTATTGTATTTAGTAACTTACCTAACCCTTCAAGAGCATAATATTCACACTGAATAGGTATAATCACTGAATCAGCAGCAGTTAAGGCATTCAATGTAATTAAACCTAAGGATGGTGCACAATCAATAATAATATAATCGTACATATGTTTAATTTCGGATAATGCTTTTTTCAGCATATACTCTCTATCTTCTTTATCTACCAACTCTAACTCAATAGCCACTAAGTCAATATGTGAAGGAATTACATCTACATTAGGCGAACTTGATTCAACAATAGCATCTTTTACATTCACAGAGTGCTCTAAAAGCTGATAAGTACCTTTTTCAACACGATCAACATCAATACCCAAACCAGAAGTCGCATTTGCTTGTGGGTCAGCATCTATCAACAACACCTTATGTTCTAATACCCCTAAAGCGGCAGCAAGATTCACTGTTGTTGTGGTTTTACCGACACCTCCTTTTTGATTTGCAATTGCTATTATTTTACCCATTAAGCTCCATAATTTTATAGGCTATAAAAATACAATTTTTTATGAAGTTGTGAAATGAAGTTGTGAACAAAGGATGAACAAAAAAAACTGCCAAAGGTTAAATTAACCTTTGGCAGTTTAAATCTCTAATGCTCTAGTCATTACTCTTTATCCTCAGGATACAAAACACCCAACACATAACCTTTTGTTAAATATTTTTTCGCAACTGCTTGAATATCCTCAGCATTTATTGCGTCAATTTCTTTGGTTTGTCCTACAATTTTAGAACGATCTTTTTTATCAAAATCTGCATCACTTAATGCTCGTAACCAAAACTTGTTATCTTTTAAATTTTCTTTATATTTTAATAATTGTGTTTCTTTAATTTTATTGACATCTTTTTCTGTTGGTCCGTTATCAATAATTTTTTGCAATTCTGCCAATGCTGCAGCTTTTAATTTATCAACATTTTCTGGTCCACAAGGAAACGAAATACTAAAATTATAAGATGCATAAGGAAATTTATTCATGCTTCCTCTTGCACCAACGCCATAAACACCAGATTCTTCTTCTCTTAATTTTTCAATTAACTTAATCGTTAATATTTCACCTAAACTTTCTAACATAAAGGCTTCTTTAGCATCATAGGTTGTTTCACCTGAAAACCGGATACTTACACTACTTTTAGGCTCAGACCCTTTTTTGATGATTTTTTCAAAAGAACCAGACAGTGGTCTATAACCATGATCTTTAAAATTTTCACGAGTATCTGTACTTGGCAAACTTGCGATATACTGTTTTACAAATCCTTTTAATTTAGCCTCATCAAAATTACCCACAAAATAGAAATTAAAATCTCCTGCATTTGCAAAACGTTCCTTGAACTTTTCATACGCTAAATTATAATCTGCTTTATCCCAATCTTTAGCAACAGGAAAACCAACATAACGCTTGTCATTTTTATTTAAAAATTTATCAAATTCAATTTGATAATAAAAATTAGGATTTGATAAAATACT
>JAJRPL010000028.1 GCA_024280815.1 Bacteroidota bacterium | reverse complement strand
GTTTATTAGTTGTTGGTAGTGGTGTGTTAATAGTTCCGACAGGATTACTCAAAGCATGTAAACAAACTACAAAAAAAAGAAATAAACTTACAAAAAATGATATTCTGCTATTAAATGAAATAGGCGAAACTATAATTCCGACAACTTCAACTTCTCCTGGTGCAAAAGCTTCTAAAATTGGTGAATATATTTTTGGGATGGTAACTGATTGTTTTAGCCCCGATGAGCAGCATACCTTTTTAGTAGGGCTAGATATTTTAGAGGACAATTCATTTCTTGATAAAAATGCAGATGAAAAATTAGAATTCTTAAAGAAAATGCAGATAGACAAGCAACCCTTTTTCAGTATGTTTAAAAATCTAACCATTTCTGGATATTTCACTTCTGAAGTTGGAGCTACTGAAGCTAGAAGATATCAAGCCGTACCTGGTGCTTATAAAGGGTGTATTCCATTTAAAGATGGAGACTTACCATGGGCAACTTAATTATTTTTTTACCTCAAGTACTAATAACCAATCATTATCAGTACCGTTTGTTGGAGGTGTAAATTCTTTTGTTCCTTTATTTAAAAAATTTCCAATAGGCGTAAATTCCCCATTTCTAGGGTTGTACCAACGTGCAATTATATTCTTAGCCTCTACTTTACTCATCACAACACTTACTTTTTGTCCTTTTGATAAATAAACAAGAAGCCAATCTCCATCAGTTGATTTAGCTGCTCTAATATGATTTTCATCATTACGGTTAATTCCATAAACAATAGATTGGTCAGGAACTAATTTAGAAATAGGATACAGTTCAAAAATTGTTTTTAAATGTCTTAATTGATTTGCTCCATCATGTTGTAATGATTCTCGCCAATCTGCAATACATGGAATTGCAATATTACCTCCCTTTTTAAACATTTGCCAAACTGCATTATTACCGTAAGTATAGCCACAGGCTCCAGAAAGAAAATTCCAATACCCATGAATTCTAACATCGTAAGCCTTAAAAAACCCTTCTTTAAAATAGGAGGTGTCTTTTATAATACCTTTACTATTTAAAATGGTATCTGGAACTTTTTTAACAGTTTTAAAATCTAGATATTCCCAAAACTTAACTGAAATAGCTTCATAAGCTGGTTCTCCATCAAGAGACGGTTTGATAGGTTTTTTTAAATAATCAGTTTCTGCGTAACGATATACTTTATTAAACCTTTCACCATGTCCACTTTGATACATATTAAAATCTAACCAAGTTTCATTGTGTAAAAAATCTGAAGAAGAACTACCTCCACGTGGATGATAGGTGATTAAATGACGACCACCATCCCCCTTACGCAATCCTCTAGCCATAGCACGCCATATATCCAACACCTCATTATTGGCAACATCTCTATCACCACCTAATATCCAAACGACAACTTTATTCTTATATCTTTTCCCTAAAAATTCACCATAAATTACTGCATTCTGTTTATTAAATACTATAGGACCGTCAGCTGGATGCATAGAAAACACTTTATCTCCCCAAGTTGGAAGTATCCCTACAACCATACCCAATTCATTTGCTTTATCAACGATAAAATCTACATGTTTAAAATAGGCTTCGTTTGGTTTTGTAGGGTCTAAATCAATAAAAGGAACCTCGCCAAAACTGTTCGTTTTTTTCAATCCGTCATTTTCTGCAAGTACAACAGCCTGAATTAAAGTAAACCCTTGTTCAGCTCTAGTAGTAAGATAATCAGTTGATTCTTCTCTATCTAATTTATGAAAAAGTTCCCAAGCAGTATCACCAATCCATAAAAAGGGTTTTCCATTATCTTTTTCAATAAATCTTCCATTCTCACTAATCTTAAGATTTTGAGAGCATCCTGATATAAATATCATTAAAGTGGCAATTGTTAGTAATAGTTTCATTCTTTTGTATCGATTATTCCTAAGATTTAATTTATTCAGATTTATAATAGGTTAAACAAAGTTATCAAAAAATACCAACGTATTTTCCAGATGTTTTTGCCAATAATCCCACTCATGTTTTCCATCAAATTCTTGATAATTATGAGGAATATTATTATTTTCTAGTGCTACTGAAAGTAAGCGGTTATATTTGATCAACAAATCATCTTTACCACAATCAAAACGCAATGGTGAAAGTTTATCTTTATGCATTAGAATAGTTTTTAACACAGATTCATCTTCTGAGTTTTCTTGTCTGAAATTAGCCAAATCTTCCTCAATAAATAATTCCATTTGTTGTAATTCTGTTATAGAGCTATGTGCTGAAATAGCATCAAAAACTTCTCCATACTTCGCTCCTATTCTTAAGGCTCCAAAGCCACCCATAGATAGTCCTGATATAAAAGTCTTATTTGAATGTTGAGCTTGCGGAATTAATTCTTTAATTGCCTGTATCACATCTTCTACTATCCATTTTTCAAAATTTAAACCACTATGTTTTGTGTAAGCAGAACCATCTCCCCATAAGCCATCAGAAGGCATAGCCAAAATCATAGGTTTAATTTTATGTTGATTAATTAACTGTTGTGCAGTTTGGTGTGCACCACCACTTAAAGACCAACTCCAAGCACTTCCATAAACGCCATGTAATAAAATAGCAATTGGTAAATCTATATCAGTACTATCTTTAGGGATAAAAACACAAATATCACCTCTTCCTTTTAAATTTTGAGATTTTACAGTAATAAAACGAAGATTATTACTTTCAAATTGAGAGTTGGATAATTCTGTTGTTCTAAAGTGACTCATATTACAAAGAATTAGATGATAAAAAATCAAAGATTACACGATTTACAGCTACTGGGTTTTCAAGCGTTACAGCATGACCTGTATCTGGAATAATTGCTAACGATGCATTAGGGAGCAAATCTGTATATTCTTGTTTTTCTGCCTTAGTAGTATAATCATTAGCACCTCCTAATACTAAAACGGGTTGTTTTATTTTATGTAAATGGTTTTTAACCGTCCAGCCAGCCAAAGCATTTACCGATTTAAGATAGTCTTTAATTTTATTATTCTTCCAACGTGTAGCTATTAATGTTCTTAAATCGCCTTGATCTGGACGAGGAAATACTTTTTTCCCTATAACTTTACCCATCATTTTCATCCCCAATATTCTTGGAATTAGCTTTCGTAACCGTATGACTTTTCTAACTTTAGGGTCATCCATTGGCAACTCAACAGCACTATTAATAATCACCATAGATTTCACTAATTCTGGATAATCTACAGCTAATTGAAAAGCAACCAATCCGCCCATAGAGATTCCTACCACATGAACTTTTACTTTCTTTTCACTCAAAAAGGCTGCAACGTCATTTGCAAATAATGAAATGCTATAGTTTCCGTCAGAACCCAATGTTTGTCCATGCCCTCTAAGATCAATACTTAAGGTTTTATAGTGTTTTTCAAAAAAAGATATTTGGTGTTCCCAATCTAAAGTGCTTGAACCCAGTCCGTGAATAAAGAGTATTGGTGTTTGATTCTTTACATCAATATCTGATTCGTGAAAATAAAATTTATGTCCGTTTATATCTTTATAAGGCATCCGTTTATGTATTCATTACAACTACACCTTTTGCATTTTTACCTGCCAGCATATCATCAAATGCTTCTTGAAGTTTGTTTAAGGGATAGGTCTTTGTAATCATTTCATCTAAAAGTAATGTCCCTTCATCATATAATTCAACCAATTTTGGGAAATCTTCTTGAGGTTTGCATTTTCCATAAAGCGGATTGATATAAATCTTATCCCATTCAAATAAATTCATATCAAAGGTAATACTTTCTTCAATCCCACTAACTTGAACAGCTGTTCCTGCATTACGTATCATGGCTAATGGTGCCGCTCCCAACGAAGGGATGGCGGTACATTCAAAAGCGAAATCTGCTCCTCTACCAGAGGTTAATGCTTTTACTTTTTCTGCAGCTAGTAATAATCCTTTATCATTTTTATCAGCTAGAATTGTATGCGTTGCTCCAAATTGCTTGGCTAATTCTAATCTATTGGTATTAATATCAATAGCAATAATTATAGATGCTCCACTAATTTTTGCTCCTTGTATAACATTGAGCCCAACACCTCCTGTACCTAAAATTACTGTAGAATCACCTTTGTTTACCTTAGCGACATTTACCACTGAACCATACCCAGTCATTACACCACAACTAATAATACTTGCCGATGAAAAAGATAGTTTTTCACTATCAATTTTAACCAATGCAGATGCTTTTACCAAAGTGTATTCCGAAAGCGTACCAATATTAAAAGAACGCTCTATGGGTCGGTTATTCCATAACGTTCCTTCTAGATCTGCATGCCCTTTATTATAACCATTATCGCCAGCAACAACGGGTGAATTATTTTCACAAATATTTTGGTTACCATGTGTACATTGAAAACATTTCATACATGGTGTTGCCCAATTTAAAATTACAGCATCTCCTTTTTTAAATTTACTAACTTGAGTCCCTACTTGCTCTACAATGCCAGCCCCTTCATGTCCCATTACAATAGGCTTACCCCAATTGAGTGAATCATAATCGGTATGTCATAAACCAGCAGCTTTAATTTTCACCAACACTTCATCAGGTTTTGGTGCATTTACTTGTATTTTTTCAATAGTAAATTTTCTATCTCCATGAGCTATGGCAGCTTTACAAGTTATCATATTTCTGACGGATCAAATAATAAGGGATAAAACTGCCCTTCCATTTTTTTTCCTTTTTTTATTATTGTTACACCTTTCATCATTTCTTCATCAGAATTTGATACTGTTCCATCTGCAAAAACATTTAATACGGCCGCTCTTCTGGGTATACTTGACTTGTTTTCATAAGAACCATGTACCATTAACGGATGATGAAATGTACCATAACCCATAGGCATTTCTATGGCTACTTTTTTGGCATATTCTGCTTTTTGTTCTTCATTAAGCAATGTATCTAAACCATCCATATCACCTGTTAAGCTGATGGTGTCAAGTAAGGGCCATTTATGACTTTTAGGAATATAGTGTAAACAACCATTTTCTGTAGTTGCATCATCTAAACCAATCCAACAGGTAAGATGTTGCATCGGTGTAGTTCTTGTCCAATAACTATAGTCTTGATGCCAAGCTACTACGCCACCGTGCTTTGCAGGTTTTAAAAACAACTGATCGTGCCAAAAACGTACTGCTTTTGTGCCTAATAATTGCGAGGCTGCAACCACAAACCTAGGGTTCCATAAAATATCATGAAATCCTTCGGTTATACGCCAATGCCCTAAGGAGTGAAAAATAGCGGTTTCAGGATTTTCAGATTGATTGGAATGAAATTCGTAAAATAAATCGTTTTTTGGATGTGATGGATCCGTCAATTCTTTAAGCTCTTTTCTCAACTGTTCAATTTGATGTTCTTCAAGTATTTTTATATTTGATAGATATCCATATTCATTAAAAAAAGCAACTTGCTCATCAGTAAGTTTATACTTTTTCCAAATTTCTTTTGCAGAAAGTGTTGGAAACATGTCACTAATTAATTCGTGATGTTTTGAAAGGTCTCTATTTAAATTCATTTTTTTTATTTAAGTTCATAAATTTTTACATAATCAACCTCCATTCGTTGTGGAAAAATACTATCGTCAATTCCTTTTTGGCCACCCCAGCCACCACCAACAGCTACATTAAGTATCATAAAAAATTTTTGATCAAATGGCCATTCGGCAGTAGTTTTGTTTTCATTATCAAAAGTCATGTAAACATTATCATCAACTGATATTTTTATTTTTTTAGGAGTCCAAGTTACGGAATACACATGAAAATCGTTATAAATACCATTAACCATGGTAGATTTACCCACTTGTGTCTTTAATCTATGATTAAATGCTTTTGTATGTACAGTACCATGAATTCTATTTGGGTCATAACCAACATGCTCCATGATATCAATCTCACCACATTCAGGCCATCCTACTTTCTTTATATTGTCTCCTAACATCCATATTGCTGGCCACATGCCTCTCCCTTTTGGAAGTTTTGCTTTAACTTCAATCTTACCATACTTCCAAGAAACTAATTTTCTTGTAGTTATGCTTGCAGAAGTGTATTTTGCAGTTTTTCTATTTTTAATCCAGCTAGGGTCATCATCTGAAACATACCTATCATTAACTATTTCTTCCTTCAATGCCTCAAGAATAAGTACTCCATTTTCCATTCTTACATTTTTTTCATTATCTGTATAGTATTGCATTTCTGCATTTCTAATAAACCCTTTTTCATATCCCCATTTAGATGCGTCAGGCTTACCTGTTCCATCAAAATTATCTTCCCACACTAACGTATAGACTTTAGAAGCAGGAGGGTCTACAACAATCTCTGGTTTATCATCATCTTTTGTACATTGAGTTAATGTTAAAACACTTACAAATACTAATAAATTTAATTTTTTCATATTTATTTAATTATTAATTCTTTTTTTATTAATTTTTCTGAATTGCCTCCAACCATAATAATAAACTTACCTGGTTCTACTACACGTTTCATATCTTCATTATAAAATTGTAATTCTTCTCTACCTATTTCAAAGGTTACTGTTTTTGTTTCGCCCGATTTTAATGTGATTCGTTTAAAACCTTTCAGTTCTTTTACAGGACGAACAATACTGCTTATAGCATCACGAATATACAATTGAACCACTTCATCACCTGTAACTTTTCCTGTATTTTTAACAGTAACACTAATCTTTATTTCTTGGTCGGCGGTTGCATTTTCTGATGTTATTTTTAAATTAGAATATTCAAAAGTGGTGTAAGAAAGTCCATATCCGAAAGGATACAGCGGCCCTTTTTCTTTAAATAGATGAGCGTATAAATGAGCCGTTGGGTTATGGTTATAATAATAAGGTAATTGCCCTACTGAACGCGGAAAAGTAATGGGTAATTTACCACCAGGGTTGACCTCACCAAATAATGTTTTAGCTACTGCAGTACCTGTTTCTTCACCTAAAAACCAACATTCAATAATTGCAGGTGCTTTTTCATCAATTTCGTTTATGGTCAATGGTCGTCCGTTAATCAAAAGCACAACCACTGGTTTTCCCGTTTTTAAAATTTCTTGTACCATTTCATTTTGACTTCCTAATAAATTTAAATCATCTCTATCTCCCATATGCTCGTCTGACCATGTTTCTCTAGCTGTAAATTCATTTCCTCCTACCACAACTATAGCTACATCATTTTCTTTGGCAACTTTTACTGCTTTTTGTATGGCTATTTTATCTGCTTCAGGGTTTGACAATGTTCCATTTCTTTCTGGTTTCCACATCCCTACTTCATTGGTAATTTTAGCACCTTCTGCATAAGTAACCTTAAATTTATCTTTGCCATAAGCTTTGAGACCCTCTAAAATACTTACACCAACTTTTTCATCCATAGAATAGGAGCCAAATTGCAATTCAGCAGCATTAACACCAATAACCGCTAGTTTTTTAATTTTTGAGGCATCAAGTGGCAAAGTGTTGTCCTTATTTTTTAATAAAACGATAGCTTTTTCTGCTGTTTTAAGAGCTAAGTCTATGTGTTTTTGAGTATGCGTGACTTTAGTTACATTTTTTACATCTATATAAGGGTCTTCAAATAAACCCAATTCAAATTTTACTTTTAATACTTTGGAAACTGCACGATCTATATCTTTTATACTTACTTTACCCGCTTTAACCATTGCTGGAAGTTCTTGAAAACAGTAGTCTTTTTTAACAATAGCCAAATCAAAATCAACACCTGTCTCCAATGCTTTTTTTGCGGATGCTGCTTTATTTTCTGTTACGCTATGCAATTGATGCAAATGGTTTATCGCATCAGCATCAGAAGTAATTAATCCGTCAAAATCCCAATCTTCTCGAAGCACTCCAGTAATCAACTTCTTATTTGCTACCATTGACACACCATCTATTTCATGATAAGTAGCCATAAGAGCTTTTACCTTTGCTTTTTTTACCGCCCATTCAAATGGCAAAAAGAAATGTTCATACATTGCACGTTTTGTTACTGCAGCAGGTGCCCGATTCACTCCCGCTTGTGGCACACTATGAGCTACAAAATGTTTGGCAGTTGCAGCTACATGATTTTTATCAATTAGTATAGCATTCCTTCCTTGTAATCCGTTAATTGCTGCAACTCCCATACTTCCAACTAAATAAGGATCTTCGCCAAAAGTTTCATCTGTTCTTCCCCAACGAGGGTCTCGAGCCAAACCAATAACTGGTGTAAAAGCTATGTTTTGTGCACGAGCTCTCATTTCTAAAGCTATAGCTGTATAAACTTCTTCAACTAATGCTGTATCCCACGTACTTGCCATGGCAATGGCTTGAGGATACATTGTAGTTTTAGGTGCTAAAACACCGTGCAGGCCTTCCCCAAAAACAAATGCAGGAATACCCAATCGAGATTCTTCAACTAGAAATTTTTGACTCGCATTGTATATTTCTACCATGCGTTCTGCTTCGAGATATTTGTCGAACCATAATAACCCGATGCCTTTGTCTAAATGTTCTTTTGCAACTTCTATTTTGATATTGTCTTTTTCATCCCAAATAATATTTTTAGACATCATGAGTTGGGCTACTTTCTCTTCAATCGTCATCTGTGCTACAAGATCACTTATTCTATTAGAAATAGGTTGTTTAGCATCTTTATATATTTTTTGTGAACAAGCTGTTTGGAGTAATAAAAGGCTTATTACTACTAATGAAAATGTTTTTTTTAATCCAAGCATTATATTGTTAATTGTTTTGAGATTTGTTAGGTATTCTGTACTTTTAAGAATCTCAAAAGTAATTAATTTTAATTAATTTTACACCTTTTGTATTTTGAAAATTTTAGTATTCTCAATTTTACAGGATACTACAGGATAATCAGATAAAAAGATATATATATCTTGTTATTTGTATTATTGTAATAATAAAGTAAGATATTATATGAAGCCAAGAGATAGAGTATTAAAAGCATTAAATGGAGAAGAGGTAGATAGACCGCCTATTTTCATGACATTAACACCAGAAGCAGCACAAAAAATGTCTAAACATCTAAATATGCCTTATGAAGAACCTTTAGATTCTTTATTGTCTACTCGAATCTCTCATATGGATTTATTAACGAAGATGGGCAATGATTGTGTGGGTGTTGCAGCTACTGCTCCAACAAACTTCCCAACTAGAATTATTGATAAAGAGTTGAAAGTTTCTACCAATGAATGGGGAATGAAGTTTATTGATGTAGGTATTTACTTTGAGTTTTTTGAATATCCATTGGCACATGCTAAAACACTAGAAGATATAGAAAATTACAATTGGCCAGCCCCAATGGCAGAAGGAAGATTTGACGCCGCTGCAGCAGCCATAAAAAAATATGGAGACAAATATGCTATTGTAGCCGATTTAGAAACTTCATTTTTTGAAACCTCATGGTATTTAATGGGCATGGAAAAAATGTTGATGGATTTAGCTATGGGAGAAGAACATGTGTTTGCCTTATTTGATAAAATAATGAAAATAAATACCGAGATAGGCTGTAAATTAATTGAAATGGGGGTTGATATTATTTGGGCAGGTGATGATTTTGGCACACAAAGAGGTATGATGATTTCTCCAGATATGTGGCGAAAAGTCTTTAAACCACGTATAAAATGGATGTTCGCTGAATTTAGGAAAGTAAATCCAAAGATAAAGATAGCTTGGCATAGTTGCGGATCGATTATTCCTATAATTGAAGATTTTGCTGAAATTGGTCTAGATATTCTAAACCCAATACAGCCGCTTGCCGAAGGTATGGATCCTCAATTCTTAAAAGATAATTATGGAGATAAATTATGCTTTTTTGGAGGCATAGATATTCAAAACTTAATGCCTAAAGGAACGCCATCCGAAATTAAAAAAGAGGTAAAAAGGAGGATGAGTATTCTTGGTAAAGGAGGAGGTTATATTGTTGCTCCTGCACATAATATTCAAGATGATACTTCTGTTGAAAATATTGAAGCATTTTTTGAAGCGGTGATGGAATATGGGGAAGAAAATAAAGTTTAAGTAACAGAAATTAATTAGAATCTAAAATAAAAATAAATTATAAAATGATAGATTACGCACAATTAAATCAATATATGTACGAAGGCAATGCTCCAAAAGTACAAGAAATGATAAAAAAAGCATTGGCAGATAATATTCCTGTAAACGAAATATTATCTGAAGGCTTAATTGCTGGAATGGCTGTATTAGGAGAAGATTTTAAACATAACATTCTATATGTTCCTGAAGTGCTAATTGCGGCAAGAGCTATGAAAATGGGATTGAACGAATTAAAACCATTTCTAGGCGAAGGTGATAACGTTAAAAAAAGAGGCATTGTTGTCATAGGAACTGTAAAAGGAGATTTGCACGATATTGGAAAAAATTTGGTAAGTATGATGGCAGAAGGGGCAGGTTATGAAGTACATGATTTAGGTGTTGATATTTCTTCTGATCAATTTATAGAAGCTGCAAAAAAACATAAAGCTGATATTGTTGGAATGAGTGCCTTATTAACAACTACAATGCCATATATGAAAACTGTAGTTGATGATTTTAAAAGTAACGGGCTTGAAAATATTAAATTAGTAATTGGTGGAGCTCCAATAAATAAAGACTTTGCAGAAGAAATTGGTGCTGATGGTTTTGGTGCTGACGCAGCATCTTCCGTAGAAGTATTTCACCAATTGATGGATGCTAGTTAAGATACTTTATGCCTCTGCAAGATATATTAAACACTTCTGGATTTAAAATTGGAGTAGAACTCGTATCTACACGCGGTACTATTACACAAGAAAAAAACCAAAAAGCAATCCTTTTTGGTGAGCAATTATGCGAACAAGAAAGTGTAAATTGGATTTCTATTACCGATAATGCGGGTGGTTTTCCTTCAATTTCTCCTACCGTCATTGGAAAAAAAATACTCTCAAAAGGTAAAGAAATAATTATCCATTTAACTTGTAAAGATTTCAATAGAAATGGTCTTGAAGGAAAAGCATGGGAATTATCTAGCGAAGGTTTTTCAAATATATTAGCTATTACTGGTGATTATCCCGCTGCTGGTATTAAAGGATCGGTCAAACCTGTGTTTGATATAGACTCCGTTGGTTTACTACACTCTTTAGTTCAACTAAATAACGGTTTAGAAATTGGTATAAAAAAGAAAAAATATTTAAACAAAACCAATTTTTATTTAGGAGCAGTTGTTTCTAATTTTAAAAAAAATGAAAATGCATTGATTCCTCAATATCTAAAACTACTCAAAAAAACAGAAATGGGAGCTTCATTCATTATCAATCAAGTAGGATATGATGCTGCTAAAATGAGTGAATTAATTAGTTTTCAAAAGTATAAGAAACTAGAGCATATTCACATGATTGGTAATGTGTTTGTGTTGAGTAAGTTTACGGTAAACTTATTTCATCAAAATAAAATACCTGGAGTAGTTTTAACCAAGGCTTTATATAACAAATGTCAAAAAGAAATCAATTCTTCATCTGATAAAGGAAAACAATTTTTTCTAGAATTAGCTGCTAAAATGTTAGCCATTAATAAGGGGTTGGGTTATAAAGGAGGTTATTTAGGAGGTGTACATAACATTGAAGATTATAAAAAAATAATGAATCTGTTTTATGCTTATGAAGATGACGATTGGAAACAATTTACCAAAGAATTACTATATGCACAAGAAGATGAGTTCTTTATGTTTGAAAAAAATATAGCAACAGGCTTGACAACAAATAACTTGAACCCTGTGTTATTAGAAAAAGGAAAAAAACCAAAGCATCAAAATCTAAATTATGCAATTTCTAAACGATTTCATAAACTTTTATTTACAAAAGATAAAGGGTTATACAATTTCGGTAAGAGTCTTTGCGAAAATTCTGATTCTAAGTTGAATGCACCAAAATGGCTATATACAATTGAGCAAACAGGAAAGAAATTTTTGTTTGATTGTAAAGATTGTGGAGATTGTTCATTACAAGAAATAGCTTATCTATGTCCAGAATCTCAATGTGCAAAAAATCAACGAAACGGACCTTGTGGAGGAACTTTAGCAACTAAATGTGAAGTGAAAGATATCGATTGTGTTTGGGCAAGAGCCTATGATAGAACTAAATATGATGGTGATTTATGGAAACTTTTAGAACATACACCAACCATACAAAATCATGACTTAGAAGGTACTTCAAGTTGGGGGAATTTTTGGTTAGAAAAAGACCATACTTATAAAACTAAATAATAATATATCTAAACCATATAAACAACATGAATAAAGTAGGAATTATAGGAGATTTAATAAATAACGCATACGGCAGAGCCCGTAACGCTTGGAAAGCAAAAGACTTAGAAAAATATCAAGCCTTAGCAATCTCTCAAACTGAGCAAGGCTCAGATTATTTAGATGTCAATCTAGATAGTACACGGAATTTAAATGTAAAACTAGAAGAAATTATCGCATTTTTACCAGATTTAATTCCAGCATTACAAGAAGTATCTTCATTGCCTTTATGCTTTGACCATCCGTCTTTAGCATTTCATCAAGCAGCTATTGAAGTTTACGATTTTAAAAAATCACCACCACCTTTAATTAATTCTATTGCTGCATCAAGACAAGAATTAAATGAAATAGTAGCATTAGCAGGACAGTATAAAGCATCAGTATTGGCAATTGTTTCTGAAAAAGTAACAGCAAGTGGTGGAGCTCCTTGCGAAAGTCCAGAAGAAAGTTATGAAACAGCTCAATATTTTGTAGATTTATTACGAAGTAAAGCAAACTTAAAAAATAATCAAATATTTTTAGATCCAGGCTTGCCTCCTGTTGGAGCAGATACACAAGGTTTGGTAAATATGGGCTTAGATACCATCAAGTTAATTAGAGCAGATAAAGATTTAGAAGGTGTACATATTTCTGTAGGACTCTCCAATTTTGCCTGGGGAACACCTAAAAATATACGTGCGTCTATGGAACGAGCCTATTTAAGTGTCGCAGGAGAATTAGGGTTAGATTATTCCATTTCTAATCCAGAACATAATCCACAACCCTTAGCAATGGATGATCCATTAGTTATTGGATTAAAAGATGCTTTAAACCTAGCACGACCCTTAGAAGGAGAAACTATTTTAGAATCGGGATTCCGACAAACCACAGCTATTTTAAATTTAGTAAAAGATGATGATGACGATTTTTAATTGAAATGAAAACCTTTTCTTTAAATAACAAAACTATTAATAGCACTGCCAATCAATCTTTATTTGATTTAGCTAAGTTGCTATCTATGCATATACCATCGTCATGTAAAGAACAAGGAACCTGTAAGGAATGTTTGATAGAAATAAAATCAGGAGCAAATTTATTATCTCCACTAACAAAAGACGAAAAACATTTACGCCCTAATTACAGGTTAGCCTGCCAAACATATATTGAAAAAGAAGGTGAAGTAATTGCTGAAAATTTAAAACGTAGTTTAATAAAAATTGAAGAAGAATGTGCTTTTAAACTATCAGATATAGAATTAAACCCTGCGGTATATAGAAAAGGAGAAACCGTATTTATTGATAATATTGCCATTGAGGTAAACCGTGAGCCATTATTAGGTTTAGCAATCGACATTGGTACAACAACGGTAGTAGTTCGATTAATTGATATTGAAAAAGCTACAATTAATGCAACAGCATCTTTTGAAAACCCACAACGCTTTGCAGGAAACAATGTCATGGCTAGAATAAGCTATGATACTGAATTTGGTAAAAAAGAACTCAAACGTATATTTACTAAACATTTATCAAAAACAATTTTAGCCATTTGTGATACACCAGAACAGATTTTTGAAGTAATGATTGGTGGTAATACAACCATGCGTGATTTATTTTTTGGATTAGATGTTTTTAGTATTGGGCAAACTCCATATAAATCACTCACAGAATTTGAGGTAGAAAAAGGAGAGAAAAATACCACTGCAATTGAAAAAATGGCAAAAAAAATGGGGTTGCCTATTCATCCTAAGGCAAGAATTTATGGCTTACCTATTATTGGTGGTCATGTTGGTGCAGATACTGCAGCCTGTTTATTAGCAATCCAGCTAATGGAAGAAAATAAAACCATTGCTTTTATGGATATTGGAACCAATACAGAAATAATAATTGGTAATAAAAACAAAGCAATTACAGCATCCAGTCCATCAGGACCTTCATTTGAAGGAGGCGGAATTGCTTATGGTATGCCAGCACTTGACGGAACTATTGAAAGCGTCAAAATTAATACTGATAATAATGTTAGTATAAAAACTGTTGGTAATAAAACATCGATTGGTATTTGTGGCTCTGGATTAATTGATGTTTTAGGAGAATTGACACGAACAGAAAAAATAGGCATTACAGGACGTTTTGAAGATGGTGAAGAAGTGTTCTATTTAGATAATTCAACGGGTGTTTTTATTAATGAAAATGATATTAATTTATTAGCTCAAACCAAGGCTGCAAACATTGCTGCTTTACAAATCCTTATAAAGAATTACGAAATTTCTTTTAATGATATTGATACTTTTTATTTAGCAGGAGGCTTTGGAAAAAATATTGATATTGAGGCAGGAATTAAAATAGGCTTATTGCCAAATATCCCTAAAGAAAAAATTAAGAAAATAGGAAACGCAACTATTGAAGGATTAACTATTGCCTTATTGTCAAAAGTAAAACGAAAAGAACTAGAAGAATATGTAAAAAATATTCAACAAATTAATCTTGAATCTGACCCTGATTTTTTTAATTATTTTGTCGATGGGTGTATGTTTCAAGAAATCGTATAAACTATGAAAATAAATTTATCCTTTTTAGGTAAACAGCATCAATTAACTATTGATAGACCACATTATATACGAAGATTAGGCTATCCAAAAGATTATGAAGTA
The DNA here is from genome assembly GCA_024280815.1 of Bacteroidota bacterium. Taxonomy (GTDB): domain Bacteria; phylum Bacteroidota; class Bacteroidia; order Flavobacteriales; family Flavobacteriaceae; genus Aureibaculum. The sequence continues at coordinate 919 of JAJRPL010000028.1, read as the reverse complement.
CCAGAACACATTCAAGAATCTATGGATTGGGTAGTTTCATGGTATCAAGAACATGGAAAACCTTGGTTGCAAATCTATGAGTTAGATGTAAGCTTAAAAGACGAGAATTTATTTTTGAATACAAATAAAACAGAAGCACCTAAAGTTTATAAACGCTTTGAAAAGTATGGCGTAAAAAAAGCATTGCTTATGGCATCAACAGCAGGTGCTACTGTAGATGAAAAAACTACAGCATTATGGTCTGAAGAACCTGATAAAGCTTTTTTTTAGATACTTTTGCTGCCAGTGTTACCGAAGCTATTGTAAGTTTTGCAGTTAATTATTTACAACAATGGACGAAGCAAAAAGGAATAAAAATATTGTCTAGGTATAGCCCAGGGTATCCAGGTTGGGATTTAAAAGAACAATTTTTGTTAATGGACATTATCCTAAAGTATTTTGATAAAGAAATACCTATTACAATTTCTGATACCGCCTTATTGTCACCTTTAAAAAGTCAGTTATCTTTGGTGGGGATTTACAATGGAGGACAGAATGAAAAGAAGATAGATATTGAGTGCATGCAATGTAGTTTTGTAGATTGTAGTTGTAAGGATAAAGGAATGTTTGTAAGAATATGAGTTATGACACAGAGATTCACAGAGAAAAAATAGATAAAAATTTAATTTAAAAATAGAATTATGAAATTTAAAATCGGACTAGAAAACAAAGACGCAGAACAAAAATTAGCAGCAGATTTTGTAGATAATTCAGGTATTGGTGTACATTATATGGATGCTTATTTAACCCGCATTATTCATAGTGCAAATAAATCAAGAAATATTTTTTTTAAAATTTTGAAATACAGAAATGTCAAAAAACATCATAACTGTTTTAGACTAATTTTGTAAAAACAGAAGCATTTTATTGCTGTTTATGG
>JAJRPL010000027.1 GCA_024280815.1 Bacteroidota bacterium | reverse complement strand
CGTAAAAGCTCCACTTGGGTCGGTAAATGGTTCAGGAAGTCCTACTAAATTTTCAGGTAACCCACCATCCCAAATTAAATTTCCTTTTGGATGTTGAATGACATAAAAAGCATCAGCAAAGGTCTTTGTTTGCCCATGATAAGTAGTGTCTTCAGAAAATAATTCAAGATTATTTACTACAATTTTTCCACCATCAAAAACATGTAACGAAATTTTAGGAACAGAATCCTTTTTTGTTGCATCGGCATAACCACCTTTAACACCTTTTTCAAAGTCTTTACAAGAGATAATTGTTAATCCGATAAGTAATAAAATAATTTTATTCATAATTAAAATAAGATAAAAATCTAATATTTATTTTTCCAGCATCCAGTATCTAACCCACAGACCCTTCCAAACTAATTTCTAATAATTTTCTAGCCTCTACAGCAAACTCCATGGGTAATTTATTCAACACTTCTTTACTAAAGCCATTTACAATTAAAGCAATTGCTTTTTCAGTACTTATACCACGTTGATTACAATAGAATAATTGATCTTCACCAATTTTTGAGGTGGTTGCTTCATGCTCAATTTGAGCCGATTTATTTTTTACTTCAATATACGGAAACGTATGTGCACCACATTGATCGCCCATTAAAAGAGAATCACATTGTGAGAAATTTCTTGTATTTTCAGCTCTGGCATGTATTTGTACCAATCCACGATACGAATTTTGAGATTTACCAGCAGAAACACCTTTAGAAATGATAGTGCTTTTTGTGTTTTTGCCTAAGTGAATCATTTTGGTGCCTGTGTCAGCTTGTTGGTAGTTATTGGTTACTGCAATAGAGTAGAATTCACCTACAGAATTATCACCTTTTAAGATACAACTCGGGTATTTCCATGTAACCGCAGAACCTGTTTCAACTTGTGTCCACGATATTTTAGCATTTGTTTCACAAAGTCCACGTTTAGTAACAAAGTTAAACACACCACCTTTACCTTCGGCATCACCAGGATACCAGTTTTGAACGGTTGAATATTTTATTTCAGCATCGTCTAAAGCAATCAGTTCTACCACCGCAGCATGCAATTGATTTTCATCACGTGCAGGAGCAGTACAACCTTCTAAATAACTCACATAACTGCCTTTGTCGGCAATAACTAAAGTACGTTCAAATTGACCAGTACCACCTTCATTAATTCTGAAATAGGTAGACAATTCCATGGGGCATTTTACACCTTTCGGGATGTAACAAAAAGAACCATCACTAAAAACTGCACTATTCAATGCAGCATAAAAATTATCAGTTGTAGGCACAATAGTCCCTAAATATTTTTTTACCAATTCAGGATGTTCTTGAATTGCTTCTGAAATCGGACAAAAAATTATACCTTTTTCAGCCAATGCTTTTTTGAAAGTTGTGGCAACAGAAACAGAATCGATGACAATATCCATGGCAACACCTGTCATACGTTTTTGTTCGTTGATAGAGATGCCTAGTTTTTCAAAAGTTTTTAATAATTCAGGGTCAACTTCATCTAAACTGTCTAATTCAGGTTTTTTCTTAGGAGCAGAATAATAAGCAATGGCTTGAAAATCAGGTTTGGGGTAATTCACATTTGCCCATTCAGGCTCTTTCATTGTTTTCCAAACTTTAAAAGCTTCCAATCGCCAATTGGTCATCCATTCAGGTTCATTTTTCTTTTTAGAGATAGCACGTACAATATCTTCATTTAAACCAATAGGAAATGTATCAGACTCTATATCTGTATAAAAACCATACTCGTACTCTTTAGTTTCGAGTTCTTTTTTTAAATCGTCTTCTGTGTATTTCATTTTGGTTAAAAAATTCAAAGATTAAAAATTCAAAGATTAAATGGTTTAATCTTTAAATCATTTAATTAACTACTGAATATCACTATTTTTTAAATACTTTATAAAATTTGCTAGTTGTTTTGAAACTTCTATGCTTTTTGTTTTTAAATCGTTGTATGTTTGAATTTCAATTTGCTCTAACCTATACATAACTGTTAGTAAATTTCTACACTCTCCACAAGAGGCTTTTGCGATATATAAAAATTTAACAAACTGCTTGTTAGACTGTAATTCAAATCCTTCAGAAATATTATTTGATATTGATAGAGAAGCTCTTTCTAATTGATATATAATATTTCTATTGATAGCTTTTGTATTAGTCAATTTAAAAATTACAACTGTAAAGTCTAAGGCTTTTTGATAAACCTCTAAATCTTCAAATGTTTTCATGTGTTAACATTTATTGTTTTTAATTGATACGTGCTGTTCGCTATTTATCATTTTCTTGGGTGTGAAAAACTCCAACATGCTCGTTTCAAATCAACAATCTTCCAACCCTTTAATTTTTGAATCCTTTAATCATTCAGTTAGAGTGAAAACGACTCCCCACACCCACAAGTTCTATTCGCATTAGGGTTGTTGAACACAAATCCTGTCCCATTTAAACCTCCAGAATAATCTAATGTTGTACCTACAAGATATAAAAAACTTTTTTTGTCAACAATAATTTTAATGGCATTACTTTCAAAAATTTTATCATTTTCTAGTTGTTGGTTGTCAAATTTTAACTCATAAGACAAACCAGAACAGCCCCCACTTTTTACACCAACTCTCACAAAATCTTTTGAGGCGTCAAAGCCATCAGCTGTCATCAGTTCAATCACCTTGCTTTTTGCTATTTCAGATACTTGTATCATAACTATATAGATTCGTTCTAAATAATTGCAAATATAGATGAAAATAAGAAGAGATTGAAGTAATTATATTAAAAGAGGTAAATATAATTTTACAGATGTTGTTGTATTTATTCTTAAGCAATAATAATCAGTACATTACGTTAGTTGTATATTGATAAAGCTGATAGTTATTAACAATAACATAAGGTTATCAACACAATGTTAACAACTCGATAGGTAAAATATATATTTGCTAAGGTAATAAAGAGGAAAAAGAAAGAAACTATTTTTTAAAATTTAAGTTAGTATTAAATTACACCCTCCTTGAGCATTAAGAGTATATATAAGGTAGGGTTTTGTGATGTAAAGTTGTTATTGTATGTACGGCATTTGTTTAAGCGTATAAGTATAATTGATTTATAAGTATAAGTATAATTGATATATAAAATAAAATCAACGATGACCAAGTTAAAAAATGGAATAGCACTTGCTATTATTTTTGCTATAGTATCAACTTCGGTGATAGCTCAAACCACTTTTACCGAAAGTGCTGCAGTTAGTAATTTAGATATTGGAGGTGGAAAAGACGGTGGACATGCATGGGCAGATTATGATCTTGATGGTGATTATGACCTTGTAATTAACACAAACGGACGTGGCTATTTATTACGAAACGATGGTGGTAGCTTTACCGATGTGACAGCTACATTAGCTCCAGATTTTTTTAATCATTCACTTGAACGTACCGCACTTTTTGTAGATTTTAATAATGATGGTTATCCAGATATTTTTAGAAATACTCATAATCGAATTAAAATTTATCTTCAAGACCCCGTGACACATAGATTTGGTAATGGCACAGGAGGTACTGTCCCTAATCAATACTTTACTTCACTTACAGATGGTTTAAATGCTGAAGGCGCAGGAGCCTTAGATTATGATGGTGATGGCGATCTTGATATTTTTATTGACAATCACAATTTTGGTATTGATATCCTTCAAAATGATGGTAATGGATTTTTTACACATGTTACCAAAAAATCAGACAGCCCAACAACATATAATGTAGCAGATCCTACAACTTGGCCTTTAGGCTTAGTTCAAGATGCTATTGATGGTGATTATGGTTCTGCAACCGATTTTAATAATGACGGTTGGGTAGATATAGTCGTACGTAAAAAAGGTCAAGTAGATTTATTTACCAATTTAGGAGGTACTTTTCAAGACGGTTTTGATATAGATGATGCTGATGGTAATAATAAAGGATCTGTTGCTTTTCAAGATTGTGATAATGATGGTGATTTTGATTTGTTTTGGACAGAAAACGGAGATAATCAAATTTTTGAAAATGTTGGTGGTGTTTGGACACCACTTGGAGCTGCTACAGGAATACCAATAGCTGCAGTCGGTGGAGGGCAAATAGAGGGCTTAGCTTGTGCAGATGTTGATAATGATGGTGATATTGATATTTATTTAGGAAATGGAGGAACTGGCGGTGGTCATAGAAGTAAACTATACATTAATCAAGGCGGAATGTCTTTTGTAGATTCTGGTTTAACTTTTAGTAATAGAAATGAAGGCTCAACATTTATAGATATTGATGAAGATGGAGATTTAGATTTGTATGTAAATAGACACCAAAGAGACAACCAACTTTGGATTAATAATCTTGCGGCTGCAAAAGCAAACCATTTATATATTGATATTAAAGAAGATAGAGATGCTTTTGGCTTGATTAATTTGGAAAAAAGATTTGGCAATGGTGCAACAGCTACTATTTTAGATTGTAATGGTAATGTAATCTCTGGTATTAGAGAAGTAAATGGTGGTTATGGTCATGGTACACAAGAACCTGGGGTTATTCATTTCGGATTGCCTGGCGGACCAAATACCTTCATTGTTTTAGAAATAGCCTATCCTAGATATGGGCCTGGGCTAAATGATAGAGTAATTGTCAGGCAACAATTAAGACCAATAGACTTTAATAATGGTACTATTAATATAATTACCATTTTACCTACAAGTGGTAATCAACCACCTATAGCACAAGTTGATATTGTTTCAGTAGATCAGGAAAGTACTGTAACTTTTGACCCTTTAGTAGATAATGGTAATGGTGTAGATAGTGATCCTGATGGGCATACTTTCTCGATAATATCGATAACCCAACCCGTAAATGGCACAGCAGTATTAAATGGTGATGGTACCATAACATATACTCCCAATCCAGGGTTTTCTGGAAATGATCCATTTACCTATACCATAGAAGATAGTACAAGTTGTACACAAACCAATCAACAAAGTATTGGTAATGTGATTATGACTGTAAATAAAGATACTGATGGTGATGGTATAGCAGATTTAGATGACTTAGACGATGATAACGATGGTATACCCGATACAGAAGAATGTACAGATAATACCTATACAGGCACCTATACTTTTTTAACTAGCCCAGGAACTACTAATGCTACAGCAACATTATCAGAATCAGGAACTATAACTTCAACCACAGGAAGTAATACAGTAGATGTAACGATAACATCATCAAACATGGGTATTTTTTATGGCGGACCCGGAATTACTGACTTGTGGGTTTCAGGACTTAATAATGGACAATTAACAACAACAATTACATACACCTTTAGCCAACCTATTACCGATTTAGAAATTGGGCTACATGATTATGATTTTGGTGATGCTGTAAATGGAAATAACCAAGGTGTGCTATTTGAATATATGGATAATTTTTCTATTATGCCAACATTTACAGGGCCATTTATAAATAGTCTCCCTACATCTATAAATCCAACAATACCAGATGCAGACGGATCTCTAATTTGGTCAAATTTACCAGTAGGCACTACAAGTGTTTCATGGACTTATCATAGATTTACAGATGTTGTAGCTATAGCACACACCCAAATAGATTTTAAGGCAGAGTGCGATACAGATGGCGATGGAATTGCAAATCGTTTTGACCTAGACAGCGATAATGATGGTATTTTAGATGCAGAAGAAGCAGGCCATGGTCAAGCACATACCAATGGAGTTGTAAATGGTACAGTAGGTACAGATGGTATTCCTGATGCTGTTCAGGCATCAACAAATAGTGGTACAGTTAATTATACCATTGCAGAAAGTATAGATGATACAGATGTTATTCCAAACTATTTAGATTTAGATTCTGAT
>JAJRPL010000465.1 GCA_024280815.1 Bacteroidota bacterium | reverse complement strand
TTTTTGCAGTTTCTATTGCAGAAATTGCTTTTAAATCTGTATTAAATTTGTTTTCCATTTTCTTTTTCATCAACTGAGCTACTTTAGGTTTTAAATGTAGCTTTTGTATAAACTGATTAATAATTTTAAGGTTTGAACCTTCTATACCAATAACAATTAATTTTTTTGTAAAAGGATTTTTTGAAAGTACATTCAATAAATTGATACCTCCAAATGAATGTCCAATAGTAGCTTCAAAGGGTCCGTATTTTTCATTGATGTATTCTAAAGTTAAACGGTATTCATTAAAATTAGCTGTTTTACCTTTTGATAAACCATGTGCAGGTGCATCAAAACTAATGACCATCATTCCGTTTTCTAATAACTTATCAGCAATTTCGTAGAGTTGTGTGCCTCTTCCAGCCCAACCATGAGCCAATAATATTTTAGTTTTAGAATAGCCATATTCATAAATCATGACCTGATTTTGGACTTCAGGGATGGTTATCAATTCATTTTTAGCACTTTCTCTCATCATTTTTTCTCGTTCAGGAATTTTAAATTGAGGAGGAGTAGAAAATAGTTTCATTGCAAAATTTGCAGCTAATGATTTTGAAAAGAATTGCAAGATTTGTCCTGTACGTATTATTGAACTTGGTATTTCAAAAATGTTCTTTTGTGCCATTATTTTAATGTTGTTTAGATATTTTAATCCTTTATTGAGGGGTTAATTCTCATAGATAGCTTCGTATTTATACCTCAATTTTCTTGGAGCGAAGTTGTAGATTTTAATACGAATTTAAACAATTTTTGTATCTTTACTTTTATTATACAAATTTAAAGAGATAAAATTTTAATACCATGAGAAAATTAATTTCAATAACTATAGTTTTTTTATTTTTAGTAAGCTGTAGTAAAGTACCAATTACAGGTAGAAAACGTGTAAATTTTGTAAGTGATGCACAAATATTACCAACTGCATTTGCTCAATACTCGGGTTTTTTAGCCCAAAATAAATTATCAACTAATGCTGCTAAAACAGCTGAACTTAAAGCTGTAGGTTTACGTATTTCTAAAGCTGTTGATCGTTTTATGAGAGCTAACGGAATGGAAAGTGAAGCAAATAATTACCGTTGGGAGTTTAACCTTATTGAAGATGAAACCGTAAACGCTTGGTGTATGCCAGGAGGTAAGGTGGTTTTTTACACAGGTATTTTGCCAATTGCTAAAAATGTAGATGGTGTGGCTGCAATTATGGGGCACGAAGTTGCACATGCTTTTGCAAAACATGGTCAAGAAAGGATGTCACAAGGTGCTATAGCTCAAGGTCTAAGCCTCGGAGCAATGATAGCTTCTGGTTCTGTATCTAAAGATCCTGCAAAACAACAAATGTTTTTGCAAGCTTTTGGAGTTGGTACACAATTAGGGATGTTGAAGTTTAGTAGAACTCATGAAACTGAGGCTGATAGACTGGGTCTTGTTTTTATGCTAATGGCGGGTTATAATGGTGAAGAAGCTGCTGAGGTTTGGGTGAGAATGAGCCAAAGAGCAGGAGGGAAAGCACCACCAGAATTTTTAAGTACACACCCTTCAAATCAAAGTAGAATAGCCGATTTGAAAGCGTATTTACCAAAAGCAAAAGTACATGCTAAAAAGTTTAATGCTCAAGCCTTAGAAAATTAATTAAAAAAATAAACAGTACATTGTGAGCCGTTCTTGTAAATAGAACGGCTTTTTTATTTCAATTGTTCAACCTATAATTAGATGTTAAAAAAAGGAGATAAGAAATTAATCAATGCTTGGGCATTTTATGATTGGGCAAATTCAGTGTACCCTTTAGTAATTACCACAGCTGTTTTTCCATTATATTATGGGATAATTACAGGCGGTAAAGATGCAGAAGTTACTTTTTTAGGCACTCAATGGAATAATACGGTATTGTATTCGTATACCTTGTCCGTTTCTTTTTTAGTAGTTGCTTTTATTTCGCCAATGCTTTCTAGTATAGCAGATTATATGGGGAATAAAAAACGTTTTATGCAATTCTTTTGTCTATTAGGTTCATTCTCTGTAATGTCTTTATATTTTTTTGATGGGTTAGATAAATTATGGATTGGTATCACCTTTTCAATCTTGGCAAGTATTGGTTTTTGGGGGAGTCTCGTTTTTTACAATGCCTATTTAACTGAAATTGCTCATCCTGATCAACATGATGAAATAAGTGCTAGAGGGTTTATATACGGTTATATTGGCTCAGTAATTCTGCTTGTTTTTATCTTAACTATGATTATTTTTCCTAACTGGTATGGGTTTATTGACCACCCTTTACTGAGCGGAGAAAAACCACCAAACTTGGTTTTTCAACTTTCTTTTGTACTGGTTGGTGTATGGTGGTTGGTCTTTGCACAGTATACGTTTCATTATTTACCAAACAATTCTTTTAAACGAAAACCAGAAAAAGATTATATTTTTAAAGGATTTAAGGAGTTACGTAAAGTTTTTATAGAAATAAGACAACATTCAACTATTTATATATTTCTCTGGTCTTATTTTTTTATTAGTGCAGGTATCCAAACCATT
>JAJRPL010000464.1 GCA_024280815.1 Bacteroidota bacterium | reverse complement strand
CTTCAATAAATAAGTAAGTAATCCAATTAATAAAAGCATCCAAACAAACATGACTACTTTTTGTAAAGTGGGATCATCAGTAATTAATGAATAGAGTTCTCTTTTAGTAGATATTAATCCTGGAGAGCCATCTCTATGCGTGCCAAATAACACTGTTGCATCTAAAAAATCTTTATGTGCATGAGAAAACAAAGTGTAAGGTAAATATCCAATAGCGAAACCCATAAAACCAACCAAAGTATTTAAATATCCCATTCCGATACGCATATATGATCTAATTTCACAGCCAATTAAGGTTACAGCACCAAAACCTAAGAACAAACCACCTACAAAATTCCCTGCAGTTAAACCTGCTTTTAAACCCGTACCTAAAGCTGGGGAAATATTAAAAAATGTCCAAGCAATCAACATAAACACTAACATTAACACCCAAGTAGTTACTACACCAATAATTGGCGAATTACTACGCATTAATGTTCTTGTAATTTTTGGAACACCCATTTTAGCATATTTCTCATCTTTCTTAGTCATATCTCCAGAAGTTTCTAACGCTACCAAAGCACATTCTGTTCCGTATCCACTTTTAGATAATGCTATCCCTGCAACTGTACCAGATAATAATGTCATGATAACAAATAATAGATTTCTATCTGCAACCGATTTACCAAAAGCTACCAATTCACCGTTCTTTAAATGTTGCATACTTTCTACACCTGTAAATGCACCATATAATGCAGCCCCTAAAAACAATACTGTAAATGATAATGCCAACCAAAACACTGGGTTTTTCTTCCAATTATAACCTTTTTTTAAGGTTGCTTGTTCTCCTGCATCTGCATTCTCAACATAAGCTCTTGTTTCTTGATGTTTAAAATAATTGGCTAAGCCCATCTTTTCCATAAAAAGAAAACCTAAAGCACCTCCCATTGCCATAAAAATAACAGAACCAAAAGAACGGATACCCATAAAAGGTATTCCGCCCATTAAATGAGTCAAAGTACAACCACCAGCCATACGTGTTCCATAACTAAAGAATGCACCTCCAACAAAAGAGACGATTAATGCTTTTTTAGAATAATACACCCATGTACGGCTTTCACTTTCCATTTTGGTTACAATCCACCCTCCTAAAATCATCCCAACAATTGGCCAACCAATTCCTGGTGTAAAGACACCTCCTTCTGGTATAATGTTTCCAGCAGCATCAACACCATAATTGCCATATAACTCAGAATACATTCCAAATATATTATTCAGAAAGACTTCCATACCTCTAAACATTCTACCTAAATCGGTAGTAACACTAATAGCCATCAGGTTTGGTTCTTTACCTTCTCCTGATTTGTAAAACCAAATAGCTAGCATATAGATTACTTGTGCTACAGCAAATAACACCCCTGCATATACATAAGACCATTGGTTTTTAAACAAGTTTTTTACTGAAAATTTACTCATAATTAATTATTTTAGTTAGGTTAATTATAGATTCTAATACGTCTAACCAAGCTTATCTTATAGATAGGCTTGATAAGTAATTAAGACTAATTAAAAATCTACTTGAAAACGTATTAAATGTCCTGTCAAGCTACTATTATTATATTCAATAGGTGCTAAAGCATTATGATCACCACTAACAAAGTTATACATAAAACGTGTGTGCTTATTAAAATGCCAGTTAAAACCAACTGTAATATTTGCAATTTTATAGTCATTACTATCATTCCCATTAACATCAATATTCTCATTCAAATCCATTACAGAATAACGTGCAACTAATTCAATCGCACCTAGACCTCCGTCTTTCATAAATTCTTTTTTAGGTTTTACTCTTGTGAATATTCCTTTTTTATATGGTCTATGCTCTCCTGTTATAAAATAACTTACATAACCATAATAACTTTTTGATTTAAACGTATCTACATCTGTAATAATTGCTCCTGCTTCGTATTCTCCTTGTACAGAAAGCGAACCAAATGTTCCCGCTAATTCAAAACCAATATCACTGGTGTTTTTTAAATTTCCAACAGAAGTTATTGCAGTGGTTTGTCCCATATTATTCTCTGTTTTAAAAGATTTGTAACTAAAATCTTCTTTAACATCATTTCTATATTCATAATTTACTCCTAAATGAATAAGTTGTTGTTTTTCTTTACTTTCAAAAACTTTACCAACAACTCTACCAATAAAGTTAGCACCGCCTTCCAATTCTTCATCTTGATGTGCTTGCGAACTAACACCATTAAAAGTATAAGCTAATTGTAAACCTACTTTATCATCAAATAAGTTGTAATTGGCATATTCAAAACCTGCATTATGCTTTCCGTATTGAGTTGTAGTCACCAAAGCTCTTTCAATAAAAGTAATATACTTACTACTTGTTAACATATCTAAACCTGTAGGCTCCTCAAAACTACCAACAGTTAATTGACCGAAGTTTTTTGGCATTTTATACCTTAAAAAAACATTACGATAAGCTATTTTTCCACCAGTAAAATCAAAATCTGCAGAATAACTAACGTTTTTACTAACATTCCCTTTTGCTGCTAAACGCAATCTTCTAAACTTATTACCTGAAAATTCATAATCGCCAGCAGATAAAAAAGTAAAATCATACATAATACGACCTTCCATTTTCATAGAAGGTTTAAAGGCTTCTTTTGTATCTATTTTTTCTTGAGCATTTATAGACATTATTCCTAATAATGCAAATGCAATTGTCAACATTGATATTCTTCTACTCTTCATTTTATTGTTTTTATATAATTTGATAAGGCAAAATTAGACCTAATAACAGAGATGATATGTAACTTTAGTTTCATATAAGGATAACATTATCTTTATATTGATTCTCAAAATAAATTATTAAAATATTTTTTTATTATAAGGCTATTAATTCTAAATAATTAAATATATTCGCATCTTGAAAAAAATAATTCTTTAAAAAGAAGATATTAAAGAATATAAAAGCATTGGATTGCTAGAGGAAAGAAAAGAAAGTTAAAGATCCTGTTATCAGAAGTGATGCAGGATTTTTATTATGCCTCACCCAAAACTTTTAAAAAAGTTTTGACCTCTCCAAAGGAGAGGTGAAATCGGAAATTCTATCTGAGTTAGGGGGATTTAAGACTAAGCCAAGAGAAATTATTTTTGATTAGTGCTGTTTTACTTTTGCTAAATAGGTATTCAAAATAGATGTTACTTCTTCTGAAATATTTAACTTATAAATTACAATTATATAGATTAAAGTTATGAGTAACGATTTTATACTTATGTTGATTATCGGGTGAAAATCAAAACTAACGAAGTAAAAAGATGCAAAGAACAAAACAATGACTAACAATATTATAATTGTCTTACTACTAAATGGTTGCATTTTCAATTTACTTTTCACATATATTATTTTAAACGTACTGAATATCAAAACAACTATTAGTGTAGCTAAAGCTGCACCATCTATCCCAATTAATTGGATAAGCCATCTATTTAAAACAATTACACTCAATGCCATAGCAACAGAAAAATAGAAGAATACTTTATAATAACTAGAGTTGGTTAAAATCGCTCCATTTGAACCCAAAGCCAATTTGTACAATTCAGCTATGGAAATCATTAAAACAATCATCCCTCCTACTGCGTATTCTGGTTTCCCTATAAAATCATACAAGTCATTTATATTTAAATTGATTAATAAAAAAAGTAAACCACCAGCAATTAAAAGTGTTATAGAACTTTTCTTATATAACTTATTTACTTCATCTAAATTATTAGCATTCAATTCTTTTGCTGTAAGCGGATTTATGATTTGTTGCATTGCTCTTGACGGGATAGCAACTACTTGTGCAATATAAATACCCACAGCATAATAAGCAACCTCAGCTATTTTCTGAACTTGTGGAATCATAAATTTATCTATATCTAACAATATTCCACTTGCCGATCCTGCCAAAATGATATAGAAAGAATAGGATAATATCTCTCTAATATTATCTGGAAATTTCAATACAAACTGTGGTTTATACAAACTAAAAGCATAAAATAGCATTATCAACATTCTAACTCCATAAACAATTACAATGGCATAAATAAATTGTTCTTTAGTAATCCACTGAAAATAAACAGCTATCAACAAAAAAGTGGTACAAACTCTCGCAAAAACTTCTTTGATGAAATTTCCGAAGACTGATTGCAATTGCACCTTACTAAAGGCGTAAAACACTTCAAAATAGCCCATAAAAATGGCAGATACAAAAATAAGATGGGTATATTGTTTTATGATACTATTTTCTTTCGAAATCCACTCAGCAATAGTATTATAAGCAAATGCACCTATAATAGCTAAAGGTATAATTACCAATAAAGGTACAAAAAGTGAGGTGGTTAAAAACTGATCTTGTTCTAATTTTGTTTTGTACGAACTAAAAAATTTTACAATAGTATGTTGCATTCCAAACACCATTAATGGTAATAAAATATTGGCTGAAGAAAGTAGAAAGGTATTTAACCCATAATAATCTTCATGTAAAAAATGAGTATATAAAAACAGTACATTCATTCCGCCTATGGCAAAGCCTAAAAAAAGGATAATACTATTGGTAAATGATTGTTTTTGGACGATTCCCATTTATGAAACTGTTTGATTGATGAGCTTTTTGGTTAAATAATTGAATCGAATATACAACATAATTGCAGATGCTGTCAAACCTGCCAACAAACCTAACCAAATACCTACACTGCCATACATATTTTCTTTTCCTAAAAAATAACTTACAGGAAAACCAATAATCCAATACGCAATAAAAGTAATAACCATTGGTATTTTCACATCTTGCATACCACGTAAAGCTCCTAACACTACTACTTGTACACCATCTGTTATTTGGAATATTGCGGCCACCAATATTAATTGTGCTGCCAATGCAATTACTTTAAGATTATCTGCCTGATTCAAAACATCATGTTCATCAAGATATAGTTTTGGTAACTCTTGATAAAAAACAACAAATATAATAGCAAATACTATTTCTATTATAGTAGTTAACAAAAATAGAGATAAAGCTATTCTTCGTAAGTCGGTAAAATTCTGTAATCCTTTTTGATTTCCAACACGTATCATAGCTACAACACCTAATCCCATAGCAACCATAAAAGTCATTGATGCCAAATTTAAGGCTATTTGATT
>JAJRPL010000463.1 GCA_024280815.1 Bacteroidota bacterium | reverse complement strand
TCGTGGAAATGTTTAAAAATCATTTGCAAGGAGTCGTAAACGCACTCATTACAACTTTCAACAATGCGATGGCCGAAAGGCTAAACGGGAAAATACAAGAACTGAAAACAGCAGGTAGGGGCTATAGGACTTTTGAGAAATCCAGAAGTGCAATTCTTTTTTTTCATGGCGGTTTGAGCCTTTACCCATTAAAATAACAGTAGAACCGATCTTTATTTAATGGCATAAGTCAAACTTAATTTCTGTGTTTAGACAATCATTGACTCTAATTGTTTTCTGTCATTAAACCAGTACCAACTAAGACCCCTTTCAATTGTTAATCCGAGATAGTTTGAAGGCATATCTGGAATAACATTTTGTCGATATATAAAAATAGGATCTGAATCCTTAGTGTTAGTGCCTCTAATATTAGAATAAGAGTAAGTATAATTATTCTTGATTAGAAGTAATGCCTTAGTATCAATATGTTCTATACCACCAAAAGGAAATGCAACAGAATCTATTTTAATGCCGAAATAATTTTCCAATTCATGTTTTGAATCCAAAAGTTCATTCTTAAGCACTTTGTTCTCCTTTATTAGTCTCAGATTCTTATGCGAAACTGTGTGGCCACCAATAATATGTCCATCCAGGAGTAACTCTTTTAATTGTTTATACTCCATAGGACAATGATAATCTTCAATGTTTTGTTCTTCAAGCCTGCCATTATATATGTTGTCAGCTACATATTTTTTCCATGAACCTAACCTGTCTCGTTTAACAAAACCGGTAGGGATAAATAGTAGGGTTTTAATGCCTAATGGCGTTAAAACTTGTTTAATTGCCTTATAACTTGAGAGAAATCCATCATCAAAAGTAATCATAATATTATGCCCATTTAATGTGTGATTATTTTTGAGAAATCTATTGAATTCAAGGGGAGTAATAATGTTATATCTATCATTTACCCACTCTATTTGTTCCTTGAAATTTTCAATGTTTCTTTCGGGAATTGCATGATAATTCAGAACAGTAACCTTGCTTTTCTTTGCCCATTCGCATAAATTATTTGTATATTTTACAAATGGAAACAAACTACCTAATTTATATCTTAATAACATTATTGTTTTTTTTAAATAATGATTAAAAGCTAATACCGTTTACCTAATATTTCTGCCAGTTTTTTACGCCCATTCAAATACCAGTAACTTCCAATAAAACTAAGTATTCCGCCACCTTTAATAAATGTTGTTTCCGCATATTTTGTTTTATGGGACCAATTTTTTTATATGGCTCATCGCCAAGTAAAAAATCAAAAACCCCCCATCTTTCACTACATCCAAATTCAAATAATTTTGCTATATGAATTTTCCCAGGAGAAAAATTATAATATTTCAAATTATATGTTGGTTTGTACCAATAAAAATGTGAATTATATAAAAATCCGAAATGAAATGATACTGGTTTGTTATTTAATTCGAGACAAGAAAAATGCACAACTCTATTTCCCCATAATTCATTAACTAGATTCTTATAAAAAACGTGTAAAGATAAATAAAGGCTATTAAACTTCTTATTCCATTGAATCGAATGTGTTTTTAAATATTCCTCAAGTATGTTAATGATTTCATCTTTATCTGAATAAATGTTTAGTCGCAAATCACCCCTTTCTGATATTCTTTTTATTTGTCGACGAACATCACCTCGATGAGAGCTTTTCCAACTCATAAGAACATCCTGATAATCTTTATTTAAAATTTCAGTGTATGGTAATGGAAAACGCAATTTCTTAATTATTTCAAAATTGTGGTCATTACTATATTTATTAAGTATTGAGTCTTCAGGAACATTATCAAATCTAACAACATCTACTTTTTTTGTTAGTTTTTCAATTTCAGGAATAAAATACTTTGTAAACATCTCCGCATCATTATTTCTTAGAACTATATCATTATTATCACTTTGAGTCCCTCCCGAAAACATCAGTATTTTTAAGAATAATTCTGATGCTCCACCTCTCTGAATAGCTAGTGGTAGAATTCCGAAAACATCTTCAAAATCATCGTAAAGAATCAATATTTTCATTGACTTATCTTTGCCTATTGAATTCCACCATGCAATATGCCATTCGGGTAGTGCAAATACATTATCAATATCACATTGTTTCAGAAGGTTTTTCCATTTTGCCGAAATATCGACAATTTCTTCAACTGTACTACAAGTTTTTATCTTCATTGTCTGTTTTACTCCACAAAATCGTGGTTAAGTGATTTTAATGTAATATTAATAAAATTTAATTGTTTACGTGATAAGTCCTGGTGTACGGGTAAGTGAAGTAATTTATTATACAAATAATGCGTATTTTTGAATTGTCCGGGATTATTAATAACTTCATGAGGTAAGTCGGGCCAACTTGCAGCCGGAATACCTACGCGGTTTAAATGTCTTTTTATTTTTTTAACATCGCCGTTTATAAAAACAGAAATCATAAAGGGACTACCAGTTTCGGTCAAACCATTCATAAACTCATCAAATAACTGTAATCCCTTAATGTTATTGCTTATATATTTATAATTTGCCCTCCTTTTTGATATTGCCTTTTCAAGGGAACGGCTATAAAAATCAGTCATTATTTTAATAGATAAATTATTCATTCTTTCTAGAGGAAGATGAGTGTTGTTGCTTAATATATTCTTGCTTCTTAAAAACCTTGATAACTTTTCAGATTTAAAAACCAACAACCTCAAATATCTTTTAAAAAACCAATTTAATGTATTTGTTACAGATAGTTCCACTAATGTTTTATACTCATTTAGTACAAAATCATCAGGTAGGATCAATAATCCTCCACTAGCTAATCCTATTTGCTTTCGGGGACTGTAAATAGTAATAAATTCATGGTTTTTAATAATCTTTTCTAAACAATGGGCTTTGTCTTCTATTAATACTAGCCCGTTTTGTTTGCAAAAATCAATTTCGATACTTTTGTCTGAATTAAAACCAAAATAATGAACAAGCAAAAATGCTTTGTGAACACTATTTGAATCCGAAACTTTTGGAAACCTTTGCCAATCAGGTAACATATCAAGTCCAACCGGATAAAAAAATATTTTTATCCCTGTTTTTCTTAATGGTTCGAGTACCTCATCACAAAAATATCCTGGCACCCACAAATGACCGGTTTTTCCTTTTAGAGCAGCTATAACACCAAAATACAGAGCAACAGATCCTCGCGAAAAACAATAACTATTGGCTGGAAAACTCTCCTCTGTTAATCTTGGAGTAAAGATATTTCTTAAAATGTTTATCCAGGAAACCAAAGGACTAGATGGAACTATCAATTTAAATTGTTAATGGATTGTAATTGTATTTACTATTTCTCTTATTGTCCTTTTTGTCAAATTAAAAAACATTTTAATCTTTGTTTTAATATCAACATCTCCTTTAAAAAAATACTTTAAAAAAATATAAAATGTTTCCTTGTATGCAACATAACTCATAGTAACTGTTGCTTGGTTTGGGTGCAACCTCCATTTTGAAACAATGTCATTACTGCAATAGAAACTGTACTTTTCGCCCATTCTTATATAAAAATCTTGATCAACAATATATTTCAATTTTGTATTAAACAGGCCCACGTCTATAGCGGCATTTTTGTTAAAAACAACGGATTCACTATCAATAAAACTTCTCTGTAAAAGATAATTTTTAACTTTCTTTTTTTTAGTAGGTGTTCCTGTGGATAAAAGTTTTCAAATTGAGTTGTTATTCGTTCATTTTTGTCATTAAAGTGGATGGTATTTGCAAAAAACAATTTTGCATCCGGATTCTTTAATATCTGTTTTGCTTGAATTTTAAGGCGATCAGGCATGCAAATATCATCATGATCAATTATAGCAATCCAATCATGACTAGCATAATGCACTGCGTTATTTCTTGCAGACGCAAAACCTTTGTTTTCTTGATAATAATATCTTATATTGTAACCTTGTGAAACATACTTTAAAACTATTTTTTCAGTGGAATCATTAGATCCATCGTTAATTATAATAATCTCCCAATTTGGATATGTTTGGTTTATAATACTTTCAATAGTTTCTTCAATATATTTTTCAGAGTTATAACAGCATATCATTATTGAAAAATGTACTGTTTCTGATTTTATAATCATGCGGAATTATTCTATAAATAATCTGAGAAATACATATCAATATATTCTTTTAAACTCACTTTCCAATCTCTCATGACGTTTCTATTCTCGCTGTTAAGCCTTTTATTTATTAACCTCTCAGACTCTGGTCTTTTTGCAAAGTATTCATTTTTAAAGTATTCTGACGAAACTTCCACGACATTAATTTTATTACTAAGCCCAATTATTGATAACAATTCTTTGGTTACTTCTAATCTACTTGTTACTCCGTCACAAACCATATTATAAAGTCCATTACATTCATTTTCTATTAGCAACTTTACATTTTTTGCGAAATCATGTGTATAAGTAGGTGTTCCAAATTTATCATTCACAATGAATAATTCTTCAGCCCCGTTTTTTATTTGGGTAAGAATTTTATTAATGAATTTTTTGTCTTTTTTGGGGCCACCTCCCATCATCCAACCCGCTCTGCAAATTAAATGTGTTTTTGAATTTTTCTGAACAAATATTTCGCCATCATATTTTGATTTAGCATATGTACATAATGGATCCGGTTTGTCCCAATCATCGTAAAACTGTTTTTTACCATTAAAGATTCCCGCTGTGCTAATATATAAAATAGGGGTTTTAAGCAGGTTGCTTATTTTAACGGCATGTTCAACAGAACTTGTATTTGTTTTTATAGCTTCTTCAGGATTAAGTTCACAATACTCAAGATCAGTCAATGCACCTAAATGGCAAAGGTAATCAGGTGCGAAGTCTTTAACATCTAATAGATAGTTTTCATAATTGCGAAAATCTAAATAAGATAACCATGATTCGTTTACATCAATATCTGTACACTTTAATTGAAAGGAATCCTTAAACTGTTTATAAAAAGCCTCGCCAAGCATTCCCCCACTTCCTGCAATATAAATTTTTTTCATTTTTAAGTTTAATAATTAATTATTAATAAGTTTTTGTAATCTTTTCAATTTATGTTTCTTTAAAATACTCTATGATTATTGTTAAAAGTTTGGCATCAAGAGTAACAAACATTTCCATTAATACTTTTGGTTTTGAATAAACAATACACCCTAATTTATTTCCAATATTTTTCTTATCATTCGACAAGGCTTCAATATATCTGTCTAAATCGAAATTTGTCCAATTATAATTAGGGAAATTTATCTCCAATATTTTATGTAGGCGTTTAAATTCATCTTCAGAAATTAATTTGAGTTTAAACGAAATAAAGTTTGCGATATCCATTCCAATTGTGACAGCCTGGCCATGCTTAATCTTATAATTAGTTGCTGTTTCTAAAGCATGCCCAAAGGTATGGCCAAAATTAAATTTATGCCTCTCTCCTTTATCGAACTCATCTATTTCTATTACCCTTTTCTTTATGGTAAGACTTTCCTGAATATATTTAATTAATTCTTTTCTATTATCGATTATTTTATTGTAATTGCCTATAAGTTCTGTAATAAAATTACTATTAGAATAGAAATAAAAATGTAGCATTTCACCTATTCCAGACTTAATATCATCATTTGGTAAAGTGCGAAGAAAACTTGTGTCAATAAATATTTTATTTGGAGGATAAAAATTGCCAATAATATTTTTCCTGTCCCCAAGATTAATTGATGTTTTACCTCCAATACAACTATCTGCCTGAGACAACAATGTTGTTGGGAAGAAAACCCAATCAACTCCCCTATAAAGAACAGATGCGGTAAAAGATGTTAAATCTTGTATTATGCCTCCACCAATTGCAACAAGTTTCTTGTTTCTCCTTACCTTTTGGCTAACCATATAATTAATAATATCCTTGCATTTGTCAAGTGTCTTATTAGACTCTTTTGCCTCAACAATTATATATCTTGACTTCGGAACTTCTTCAAATGAGCGTTCTAAATATAGATTATAAACTTTTGAATCAATTATAAAAAAAGAGCCTTCATTAATTTCAATCTCTAGATGTCTAACAAAATCTTTTACAAAATTTAACGAGTATTCTTTATGCTTCGATTTGATTTTTAATGTATCAAACAATTGTATATCCTCCATCAATTATTATATTTTGTCCGGTTAAATAAGTATTCAAATCACTAGCTAAAAAAACTACTAATTTTGATATTTCATCAGTGCCCCCAAGTCTTCCCAGAGGAATCTTGCTTTTTAAGTCAATGATTTCTTCTTCTTTTAAAATTTTCTTTGTTAGCTCTGTTTCAATAAAACCGGGTGAAACAGAGTTTACTAAAATATCATAAGGAGCTAAATCTACCGCAAGTGTTTTTGTAAGGCCTATTAGACCTGCTTTTGATGCTGTATAAGTACTTCTTTTACTACGTGTAATAGTACCAAAAATAGAAGCAATGTTTATTATGTGTCCTTGCTTTTGTTCGGTCATCATTTTCGCAATGATTTTACACAATTGAAACGCCCCACTTAGATTTACTTTTATTATACTTTCCCAGTCTTCAAAATTAATATCAAAAACATGGTTAACCTTGTTTATTCCTGCATTATTAACTAAAATGTCTATTTTTTTATAGAATTTAAGTATGTCTATAAAATCATTTAAGGAATCATCCTTTAGTAAATCCAAATAAAAGTACTTTACTCTTTGTGATTTGTCTTTATTTTGATTTAAACTATTGACTTCATCAATATTTGTTCCTGTTAGAATTAGTTCGGCTCCTTGTTTTATAAAATCATTAGCTATTGCCTTACCAATTCCTTTCGTAGCACCTGTAATTACTATAGTTTTATTGCGAAAATCAAAATTCATAAATAATGGTATTTGTTAATTTATTGAAAATCTAATCATTATGGTTACCAACGCACTTTATCAATTATACCTTTATTTAACTTGCTCTTTGAAATACAAAAGGTGCACATATAAACTTCACTATATGGTATTGAAGACAAAAGTGTTGGAGAGCCAGGATATCCAAAAATTTCACATGTATAATTATCCTCAATAATACTTTTGATAAATTGAAATACCTCACCGGAATTTAATACAATATATGGTATTTTTGTTTTTCCATCCCACACATCATTAAAAGTAATTTTTTGATAATATTTTTCTGGATGATTAAGGGTTTTTTCTTTCGTTAACCTTAAATCAAAAACAATATAATCATTACTTATTGCTAACATTTGTGTTATTAAATCTTGCCAATGGGGTAAATGATGCAAAACACCTATTGAAAAAACAAGATCAAAATCAGATTTTAAATTAGGAATCGTATGTCCATTATAATATTCAAATTGTATTTCTGGATACGATTTTTTTGCTAAAATTATTAATTCAGGGCTGATATCAATACCCGTATACCCTAGCGAGGAATTTACTTCACAACAGATTTGGTATGTTCCTCCTGCAGCACAACCAACATCCAATACATTATTTACTTTTTTGAAAACAGGTTCTAAAAAAAATCTTTCTGACTCATATAAGTCCTCTAGTTTATTCCGATTGTTTTGCCAATATTCAAGGCTAGATTGAACCAAACCATATGCGTTTTCTTTTTTCATTTCTAAATTATTAATGTATTATATTCTTGTTAAGCCTATTCTATCACAAACATGTTTTGCCAATGATCTTGCTGTTGTCCACTTACCTCCAAAAACAGTAACTAATTTGTCATCCTGTTGGATAGCATACTCGCGGGAAGCTTTTGAAAAATCATTTTTGGATTTAATTAAAGGTCGCAAACCTGAGAAACTATTAATTATATCATTTTTACATATTTTCTGCACAAAATAGTTATTATAAGCATTAACTAAATATTCCTCTTCTAATTTGCTGCATCTTATTTCTTCATTTAATTTTTGTCTTACTTCTGTCGTTCCAATCAATGTTTGGTTTTTATAAGGCAAAACAAAGAATATTCTATTATCAAATGGAACTTCCAATAAATATCCATTGGGAATAGACCTGTCAATAATAATATGACTCCCCCTTATGTGATCTATACTAAATTTAGGCTCCACTAGACTATCAATTAACAACTGTTCTGCATAAGAGCCAGAGGTATTAACAACAAAATCATAATTATTTAAATACGAATAGTTTAGTAGGTTTTTCTCCTCATTTGCATTTGTTATAAAAATTCCTCCCTGAGTATTAAATCGTGTTATTCCAATATTTTCTTTAATTACAACACCTTCATTTTTTGCTTGTTCAGCAACCCAACAGCCAAGTTCATAATCTTGCATTTGGCCATCGTAAAATATAAACCCACCTATTAATTCGTCACTTTTTAATATTCTTGATTTGCATGTGAACAAACTCTTATTTAGCCAACGATGATTATGGATATTTTTCTTGCCTGCTAAAATATCGTACAACCAAAGTCCTATGTTATATTTTAGTTTTGATCGATTGGATGATTTAAATACAGGTAGATGCATTTCCAAAGGATGAACAATAGCCGGTACGTTTTCAATCCACCAGTTTCTTTCCGACAAAGCCTCTTTAACCAATTTGAAATCGAAGGTCTCAAGATAACGAAGACCTCCATGAAGCAACTTTGATGAAGCACTACTAGTTGCACCCATTATACTATTCTTTTCAAACAACGTTACATCTGCGCCTTTTTTTGCTGCTTCCCAAGAAACACAAAGTCCATTAATCCCCCCACCAACAACTGCAAGTCTCATAAGTAAGTATTAATATAATTTATTCCATCGAAATATGACGTTTGAGCAAATTAATAGAACTTCTGCCCATAGCTAGTACTGATTCCATAGAATTTCCACCAATATGTGGTGTACAAATTAAGTTGGGTAATTGTACAATGTTTAAATCAAAAGGTGGTTCTTGCTCAAAAACGTCAATGGCAGCACCTTTTATCACATGGTTCTTAAGAGCATTCTTAAGATCTCCTGAATGAACAATTGAACCTCTGGCAGTATTAATAAGTATGGATTCCTTTTTCATCATCTCAAAGGTTTGCTTGTTGAAGAAATGATACATTTCATTGTTTAAAGGCGTGTGCACGCTTATAAGATCCGAACGTTCAAGCATATTCTTTTTTGACACTTCCTCAACCTCTTGAGAATTATAATAATCAACTTGATCAATAATATCATTGACGAGTATTTTACAATTAAAGGGTTTCAAGAAATGTATTAGTTTTTTGCCAATATTGCCAACACCGATAATACCAACAGTTTTATTACTCAAATCGGTACCCCCAGATTTATTCCAAATATTATTTTTTAATTCAGAACATGTTGAATAAATATTCCTGTTCAAAGAAAGCATTAATCCAATTGTAAGTTCAGCAACTGAAGTTTTATTAACACCTTTTTCATATAGCACTTTAACGCCATATTTATTACATGCTGCAAAGTCAATATTGTCTAATCCGACACCAAATTTTGCAATAAACTTTAGTGATGGACAATTTTTAAGGAGATTTTCATCAATTGTTTCCAACCCTGCAATCATTCCTTCACTTTCACCAATAAAATCATACAATTCCTGTTTATTAAAAGCAACAGCATTATTATTCAACTTTGAATCCGGGAAATAATCAAGTAATTCTTTTGTTAAAC
The DNA here is from genome assembly GCA_024280815.1 of Bacteroidota bacterium. Lineage (GTDB taxonomy): Bacteria > Bacteroidota > Bacteroidia > Flavobacteriales > Flavobacteriaceae > Aureibaculum. The sequence goes on along the minus strand of JAJRPL010000463.1, from coordinate 20,881 downwards.
TACTATTCTTACTAAATGTTTTTACGGGAACAGCGATTTTCATTTTTCTAAATTCAAGTATAATACTTCTTATAAACGACGGAATAAAATTAATTATTAAGTTTCTCCTGAAACCAATGAGCCAAAACATGATTGATAATGAGGTGTAAGTCTTCAACGGGACCATATTCCCCTGCTTCTGTTTCTGCCTGAATCACTACATCGGACATTTCTTTAAGTTTTCCTCCAGTAAATCCTAAAAAACCAATTATTGAACCTCCTTGTTTTTTCACCCAACTAGCAGCCCTCACAACATTTTCTGAGTTTCCACTTGCTGATATTACTAAAAGTTTATCTCCTTTTCTATAATGTATCTTAAGTTGATTAATAAACACATTGTCATAACCAACATCATTTGCAATAGCTGTCAATACGGCATTATTGTCAGTAAGAGCAAGAAGTCTAAAGGGATTTTTTGTTCCTGTTTTTTTAATGATATCAAATCCAATATCATTAGCCATTGAAGAAGCGGTTGTTGCCGAGCCACCATTGCCTGCAACAAATATAGAATTCCCATTTGCTCGAGCTTCCTCAAACATTTCTTCCAATTTTATAATTGATTTAAGATCCAGTTTGTCCAATACACTTTTCAAATGATTAAAATAGCCTTTTGCAAACTCACCAATATTATCTGTATTCTTATACAGTTTTTCAAATGTTTTCATTTTCTCTAAAATTAAATTTTATACTTTTTGTAATATGGATCATTATCCATATGTTGTTCAACTTTAATTATATCTTCAGGCGCATCAACAGCAAAAGATTTTACATAAGGATACGGAGAAATGCGTTGAGTAAATCCATTGTCATATAGCCTGTTACTATCACAAGACTCTACTAGTTCAAGTGGTGATTCTTCCATCGCAGAGAAAGTTTTAAGAAAATGCCATCGAAACCCAAAAATTCCGTAAATACGCTTTGCATTCAATTCTGAGGAAAACTTTTTTGTGTATGGAACAGGTGCTCGGGATGTATATAGCACATCACCTTTTTATTGTGTATTATTTTTAATATGTTTGGATCCAAGAACTGTTCTTCATCAATGATATGCATTGCAAGTATGGTCCCGTTTACATTTTTGTCTTCAAGCATTGGTTTTATCGAAGCCTCAATCATTTCCGGATGCATCATCGGTTCGTCAGCCTGTACATTTAAAATTATATCGTTATCATCGACCTTAATTCCACACTTTGTTACAGCCTCCGTTATTCTATCAAGGGCCCTAGTGTGCTTATCCGATGTCATTATTGTAGGGATATTTACAGACTTGCCAAAATCTTTTATCTCATTGTCACAGGTAGTTAAAAAAAGACCATCCCATTTTTTATACATTCTGGCTCTATGAATTACATGTTCAGCCATTGGCATACCTAAAATCGGGAATAATGGTTTTCCCGGGAACCTGCTTGAGGCCATTCTTGCAGGTATAAATCCAAATATTTTCATTGTAATATTACGTTTATTGATTATTGTGAGAACAGTGTTTATCGATTTTTAAACTTATTAGTCCAATTGTTATCAGCACCATAGATATTATAAACTAATTTCATAACTTCAAGTGCATCCTTACTACTTCCTACAATTATTTTCTTATTATTCAAGATAGAATCAGCAAAATTATCTATTTCATCTTTCCAAGAAGTATCATCCAAATAAATCGTTTCTTCCCTCGATTGTGAACCAACCGTTGATTTACTATATCGTTTTATTTTAATTAATTTTTCTTGTCCATAACTTTTTGATCCGGAAAGTATACCGCTTAATTCCAGATAACCTTCCTGAAATGATAGTTCAAGCCTGAAACTATGTTGCCATTGTGTTGCACTTGAATGAATCATGGCAATTCTTCCCCGTTCGTCACGCATAATAGCATAAGCATTGTCTTCAACATCATGTTTCCAATAGTTATTAGAAACAAAACTTTTGATTTCAGTAAAGTTACCACAAAAATATTGAAACATATCAAGCATATGTATACCCTGGTCTAGTAAAATACCTCCTCCTGAGTACTTCCTTACCGACCTCCATTCTCCAGAAAATGGAACTACTGAACTCTTACCATAAACTCCACGTAGATTAATTAATTCGCCAAATTCTTTTTGTTCAATAATCTTTTTAGTACTTTTTACTGACCCATGATATCTATGGTTAAAGCCATATTTCAGTTTTAAATCCGGATGTTTTTTTTCAACATACCTTACACCCTCAATATCCTCTACAGTTCTCCCTGGCGGTTTTTCACAAAAGATATGTAGGCCGCTGTTCAAGCCTCGAATTGTTAATTCAGGGGCTAAATAATTTGGCACACAAATAAATAGGACATCTATGGATTGTTCCTCAAATAACTTATCATAATTATTATAGAAATATACACCATCTGAAAATTTGCCAGAAAATGGTTTGTCACGTGCTTTTTCTTCAACATCCTGATAGTCTTTTGAGGTTGTATTACCATTGACCATTGATTCGTCAGGTTTAAATCTAACATCGCACACTGCAACAGTCTTCATATTTGGATGCTTATCTATATAGAACCTGCGACGCTTACCAACAACTCCATAGCCAATTATACCTACCCTTAATATTTCGTTTTTCATTATAAAAAAATTATTTTTTAGTTAACCTGTATAAATTAGAGATTTGGTCATTGGGTCTTCCAAGTCTTTCAGATTGTGAAGATACTGTAACATTAACCCATGATCCAACTTCATCGGAGCGATAGAAAGAATGCAATAGGGAAATCGTATTTGCACAGTCATTTTGATTGACTGGATAAGATTGGTCTTTAAATAAGAATGCTGAAATATCAGAGTACATTTCATTATGCCCTCTTCCATAAACCCTGCCTCTATCAGGAAGGTCAGAAAAATCATCACTATGGCTAATGCAATCTTCAGGATTTGGAGTAAAAACTTCTAGTTTATTTACAGCAATTCCCCCTAGTTGAGCCAGCCCTTTTGAGCCAACAATAGACAGAGACGCCTCAAAATCATCAGGTCTGGCAGCCGTAGTTACTTCCAGACTTCCTATAGCTCCATTATCATATGTAAAAGTTGATACAACAGCATCTTCCACTTCAATTTTAGCTCCCAGCGTTCGCATTACTGCATTTACTCTTTCCACTTCACCACCAAGATAACGCAACAAATCTACATGGTGGATTCCTTGATTTGTTAACGCACCTCCATCATGAGAATAAGTTCCTCTCCAATCAGACATATCATAATATCTTTGAGGTCTGCACCAACGTAGTCGCACATTCATAATCCGGATATCACCCAATTCGTCATTTTGCAATGCTTTTTTAACCCTTTGTACAGCCTTATTATAACGATTCTGAAAAACAGGGAAAATGTTTAACCCTAATTCGTTGGCTTTTTTATATGCAATGGACAATTGCTCAGGTCGCATAAAAGTTGGTTTTTCTATTATTACACTTTTTTTATAAACCTCCATTACTTCCATGGCATGTTCAAAATGCATGCCAGAAGCAGTTGCTATAACAGCGATATCTATTTCAGGCATAGTTTCGAGCATGTTTCGGTAATTAGTAAAATACTTTATGTTGAATTCTGCTGCATATGCTTTTGCTTTTTGCTCAATCAAATCACATACAGCCACAATCTGCAAGCCCATAACCGACTGGATTGACCGCAAGTGATGTCCCGATATCCGCCCACAACCAATAATTGCTATTCGAAAATTGTCTTTTTTATTCATTCCTTTTATTTAGTTTAGTAGTTATTATGATAAGAATTTTTTTACATGATCACAAAACATATTCATTTGTGCTTTATCGCCAATGGTTATTCTCAACTGTCCAGAAAATGGATAATTTTTGAATGGCCCTTTAATAAAGATCTTATTTTCTTCAAGATAATTTATAAATAATTCAACATTTGATTTTTCCGGTAAACTGAAAAACATAAAATTTGTATGGCTTTTGAATGTTTGAACACCAAGTTTTGCTAATCTACAATATAAGATTTCTTTGCCTTCCTTTACATCGTTTATATAATTATTGACAATGTTCAAATTATCAATCATAAATGACCCTATTTTTGCTGCAACGCCTGTTATTTCATGAACAAGTTTAACACGATATAACTCATTAATTAACTTGCTGTCGGCAACCAATAGACCAATTCTTAATGATGCTAAACCAAAAGCCTTTGAAAAAGTTCTTGAAACAATCAAGTTTTTGTGTTCTCTAATATACTTTATAACACTTTTATCATAAAAATGAAAATATGCCTCATCAATTATAACAAGTATTTCTAGTTTTTCAGCTTTTTCAATTATTTTTATTAATTCTTTTTGTTCCACTACTTTTCCTGTGTGACCAGGATTAGAAATAACAATCAATTTTATTTCTTCTGTCAAGCCATTAAGTAAATCATTAATGTCCAATGTCAAATTTTCCTGATAAGTTTTTATTAATTCGATACCACCGAACATCTTATTATAAACAGAGAACATAGCATAATTTGGTTGGGTAATCATTACCTTGTCACCTTTATTAATAAATGTTTCGAAAACGGTTCTTATTCCCATATCAGAACCGCTTGTGAGTAGGATATTATTGCGGTTTACATTAAGCCATTTTGTGATTTTATTATAAAAAGGCTCTAATTCTCCATAAGCAACAAAATCATACGGTGTTAATTGTGAAAGCATATTGCTGAATTCATCATCAGAAAACAGCGTTGTTCTCTCGTTTCTATCAAAACGGAAATCATTTGCCCGGGATGAAGAATCTGGGGATGGTCTATCAATTTGACTAATTAATTCTTTAGTTTTTATCATAATGATCTTATTGGAAACCATATTCATTGAAGAAAATTGTTGTTAAATGTGTTAACATGGAAAATGTGTCATTTGTAAACTTTGTTTATTCGAATTGCAGGAACTTTTGAACACTTTGATGAGTTGTTGGTTCAAAATACTTTTTCTTTATTTCCTTACCCTTGTCTTTCTTTATTTTAAGTTCTGATACAGACAATTTTTCAAAAAACAAAATTGATTTACGGATTTCATCAGATGTATTACACAATTTCCATAAATCTTGAGGTATCTCCTTTGGAATGGGATTGTAACTTAATCCAGATAAACGTTCTATCATAATAACAGGAATACCTAACGATATCGTTTCAAGACAAATACTTGACATTCCACTAATCAATATGTTTGATTTTGATATACTATCTCCTGGCACTCCGTTTATAAACTCAAAATTTCGTGGCCATACATTACCAAAATGATTTTTTATTTTTTCTACTGAAGTTGTTGGATGAGGTTTAACCCATACCCTTAGATTCTTTATATTATGTTTCCTTAAGGATTTGTTAACTAATTTTAAAATAGTAATAGACTCTTCTAACATAATTGATAATGCAATAAGTATTGTATAATAATCTGAATCAGGCTTATTATCATAATGTTTCCAAATATGACGAAACCTAAAAGCTGGTGCAGTAACAATTCTTAGACGAGAAGAAATGTCGCGCAAAGAATCTTTAAATCCATCTCCAATGACAGCTATTTGTTTAGGTAATAACTTATTATCATTTTCAGTAACCGTTGGAAAAGAACTTAAAGAATTTTGTGCAGGTATGTAACCACGATAGCCAATACTATCGATGCTTGGGTAATATGTATTAAACCCAGCATTCCAACCTTTATCAAATACTTGATTTTCGAACCAATCAATAATTAGGCGCAACTTTATGTTATTTTCTAGAATCCTCTTGGCGAAACGATAATTCAGAAAAGAAACAACTGCTGCAGAGTATCCTTTCAATGACATTAATTCTTCCTTTATCATAGGAGAGAAGTCGATATTATGTATTCGAAAAGAAACTATTTTAAGTTTCTTTAATCGAAAAAAATGCATCACTGAAAAAACAATATCTGCAAATTTTAAATAGTCTTCCTTAATTAAAAAATTTCTTTGCGACCTCCTTATTTCCAAATAGGCAAGTTTTAGATGCTTATAGGACATGTTTACTATTTGAGGAGCAAAATATGTTTGCCGTTTTTGCTCATCATTTAAATTTTCCCATAGTCCATTATAATAACGGTCCTTACTTATAAACCCTTTAATTGCATATACGTCAATTAAAGTAACTGGATTTTCTGGTATTGATTTTTTTATTTCTTTTGATTTTTTTGCAAGTAAAAGCCTCAGGCTCCACCTAAACAACTCATATGATACTTTTAAAGCAGGATTAAATGTCTTTTTTAATAAAACTGTTTTTAAATCTTTTTCGTTTCTTACATTGACAAATTTCTTTTCTGTTTTTAAATACTTTTTCAATATTTTTGAAAAAGCTAATGAGTCAACTAAAATATCATTAATATATTGTTCATTTTCAACTAGTTGGATGACTAAGTTAAAAGAAACATAATAATGAAAAAGAGGACTAACAAGTGTATTTCTGCTTGCAGGACCTTCAAACCACCAATCTAGGTTATGTTTGAAGGGTTTTGCGATTTCAGAAATCATTTTATTAAAACTTTCTCGTGAATTGTCAGCAATCTTATTATATATCAATGCAATACTTTTATCTAATTCTCCATTAAATCTTAAATCTAATTGCATTTATTTCAAATATTGATTGAGTGAATTATTTAAAATTTTAAAACCATAGAGAAACGAACTTGATAATCATCTGATTATCCTACCAGTACCTTTATTTTTCAACACGCTCAAAACTTCTTTTTCTGAGAATCTAGAAACATCGCCAATAGTACTATGATTTAGTGCTGCCAGAGTGCAGGCAAAATCAACAGTTTCTTGATAGGTGTATTGTTCTTTATTAATAAGTCCAAAAATTATTCCTGCAATAAAACTATCTCCTGTTCCAACTCTGTCCTCAATGGATTCCAAATTATATCTAATTCCAATATAATTTGATATTTTCGACTCCTTTACAAACAAATGACCACTCCAAATATTAGATGATGCAGAAATTGCTTTTCTATTGCTAATTGAAAGATATTTTAATTTAGGAAACATCACAAAACATTCTTCAGCAATTTCTTCAAATAAAGAAGTATTAAGTTTTTTGTTTAGATTAATTTGAAATATATTTTGAAAATCACTTTCGTTACCCCCTATTAATATAGCGTTTTTACATAACTTTGTCATAATATTATTGATGCGACTTGGCTCTTTATCAGCCCATTCCCAAAGTTTTGAACGAAAATTTAAATCAACGGAATATGGAACAGTAATTTCCGATAAAGCGTTAATAAGTTCATCATAAACATTTTTAGAAATAGAAGGTGAAATTCCTGAAAAGTGAAACCATGAACTACTTCTAAAGATCTCCCTCCAATTAAAGTCTTGGCTGTTTATTTCACTAAACGATGAATTATTTCGATCATAAATAACAAATGAATTTCTAGGCCCTATCCCATTCTCTGTCCAGTAAATACCAAGCCTTGTTCCTAGTTTTATGATATTGGAAGTATCGACATTAAATTGTTGTAAAAATTGAATAGTTTTTTCAGAAAGCGGATTATCAGGAAGTTTAGTTACAAATTCTGTGGATAATCCCAGGTTGCTTAATGCAACAGCCACATTCGCCTCACTTCCACCTGGTTCTATTCTGAAGTTAACAGATTGATTTAATCGCTCACCTTTTTCTTGCGGTGATATTCTTAGCATTATTTCCCCAAATGTTGTTATTTTCTTCATTTCTAGACGTGTATTTTTCTTAATCTATTCTCAACAATAGATATATCTTCCTCAACATCAACAGCATAAGAGTTTCCTTCAACTTCTAACATTTTGATTTTATACCCTAATTCTAAAAAACGTAAAATTTCAATGTCTTCCGATGTTTCCAATATGCTTTTTCTGCCAAATTTTCCAAATTTTATTAGTTGATACTTACTGAAAGCGTAAATACATACTTGTTTATAATAATATTTGGGCTTGTTTTTAACATTTTTATACCCAGGTATAGGCAGTCTTGACATGTAAACCAATTCGTTATTTTCGTTAGTAATAACCTTTGGAATATTTATGTTCTCAGGACTTTCCAATGAATTAAGTAGAGACATGGCGTTAATAATAAACTCCGGATTTTTAAGTTTCGAATTTACTACCAGCTGGATTACATGAGGGTTAATAGTAGGCTCATCCCCTTGAATATTTATATAAATATCTGCACTTACTTTTCTTGCAACTTCAGATAGCCGGTCTGTTCCGGTTAAATGTTTATCAGAAGTTAATACTACATTGAACCCTGCCTCCTCTACAACATTCTTGATTCTTAAATCTTCTGTTGCAATAAACACATTTTTTCTGCCTAGAGCCTTTGCAGATAGTTCAGCAACCCATAAAATCATTGGTTTTCCAAGTAATTTTACTAGTGGTTTTCCTGGAAATCTTGTAGATTTATACCTTGCAGGGATTATTCCGACTACTGTTTTTCTCATATTAATTCTTTATTGTGTAAATTGAGTCTGTTAAGTACTCAAAGGCCAGGTTTTGTCTTATTTCAGTCAATGATTTGAGTATTTCCTCATTATTTTTGTCAAGTACCTTCCTTTCAAATACCCTATCAAATTCCTGGTAATTGTAGTTTTCCTCACTAAACTTATAACCATCAAGCCCTGCTAGCGAAACCGATTTTACCCCTTGCTTTTGAAGCAAGTTTAAAAGTAATATTGTGACGTTATCATTTTTATTACTCGTCATAACAACTAAGTCATGAAAATCTACTACTTTATAGTTGCTGCTATCAGGTTTTTCATGGATATTAGTAGTTATAATAACTTTTTCAGGTTTAATTCCATCTATAAATTTTTCATACCTTTTTTGGTTAGAAAAGAAGTAATAATCTACAATAAAGTCTTTTGGTACATGATTTACGGCAATAACTATAGGAGCAAGAGTTTGTATGAAATTTTTGATTTTTTCTTTTTGTTTTATGGCGTTGGGGCCTGGGGCTATAATAAGAACCTTTTTATCCCTAAAAAAATCCTTCGTAAAATTAATAGATAGGCCATCACGGGATTTGAATTTGATGTAGAGATCTTCAATCCTTTTCTTGTTAAAATTTTTCTTTTGTCCATTGTCCAACAGGCTTAGTATTTTTTGCATATCAACAATTGAAAGGGTTTTTTTATTTACAAGATATGTGGAGTAGTTGGGATGGCAGCCAAATGATGCTGAAAGAAAATGAGCTATTGAATATCCCCAATAATTTTCACGATATATAACTTCAAGATATTTATCAATAGTTTCTAACAAAGGAACAATACCATAGTTCGTGTTCTCTTTTTTATTAAGGTAATCAGCTAGCAATTCAGTCGTAAGGTTGCCTGCACCCCTGCCCATTCCATGAATTGACGAATCTATTATTATTTCTCTGTCTATTGCATTAATTTGAACAAAATCAATTGCATTCGAATACGCTAACTGTAAGTTGTTGTGTGAGTGATATCCTAACCGAACTCCTTTCTTTAAATTGTTTTCAAATAAATAATGTAATCTCCTAAAATCATCACCAAACATAGCCCCAAAACTATCTACTATATACAATGCATACATATTTAATTGGTTAAATTGCCTGATCATCTGCAATAATTCCATATCAGTATAAGAGAGTGTGACCATTCCTTGGACAAAAAGTTTATAACCTTTTTCAATAATGATTTTTGATTTTTCAAAAGCTTCGTTAATGTCCCTTTTATGAAACGCAAGTCGAATACCAGTAATAACTCCATTTTTTTTTGAACATTCCGGTAAAGTACTAAAATCATATTCGCCTAAATTAATCATTACAACAAATTGTGAATTTGATTTTTTCGCATTGGTTTCATTAAGAAGCTTATTGATGGTTTCGATGTTATCAAAAAGTGATGAATCAAGTTTTTTACCTTTAAGTTGATTTACAAATCCACATTCAATAATTTCAATATTTGCATCAATAAGTGAGTCAATTATATTTTTTGTTGTCTCATGGTCAAATTCCCAATTGTTGACATATCCTCCATCCCGGAGAGTACAATCTAATATTAATGGTTTCATTTTTTACGTTCTTTATATTCGAAATGCTTTTTTCTTAGTCAAATGGTTTGTTAATCTAATCCCTTGATTAGTTTTTTATAATCTGAAAGTCTAAGCCCGATGAATATTATTGGTACAATCATTAAAAATGTTAATCCTCCTATCTTTAGTGACTGTAGCAGGTCATCAATAAAGTTGAGATTTGTTTCAAGATATTGAATTCCAATAAATACTACTGAAGCCGTCCATGTAGCACATAACAAAACCATTAATAAGATAGTTATTGCTTGTTTAAGCGTCCATATTTGTCTGCCAACAAAAGTTACCATATATATAAAATAGATAACATTCCCTATTGTAATGGCCATTGCTACGGCAGTTATGTCTTTTTGATCAAGATAATACCAGAAAAAAACAATCAACAGCAAAGTAATTAATAAACCAAATGCGTTGGATATGCCACGGGCCATAATTTGTTTATTAACGAACCATGGAATTGTCAGCCCACTGTTGACAATCATAAAGAAGTTGCCAACTAATAAAATAAGCAATACTTCATTGCTCTCAGAATACTTAGGCATTAACTGCCTGATGAAAAATGGAATAAATATGGCACATCCCCAAAACACAATCGGAACAATAATTAACAATTGAAAATATAAGTATTTTTGATATGAACAGCGATTTTACTTAACGAGCCTTCTCTTCCAAAACGTTGAATAATGCGGGTTTCAAATACAGTAGCCATGTTAATGCTTATTTGGGTGCTCTGTGTGTAGAATAAACGAGAAGTAGTGTATATAGCTAAACTTTTAATATCCATTAATGCCGTAACCCAAAGAATATCAATCATCATCATATATTGTTTCGGATAATCAATGATTTTTAATGGAAATCCAAAAACAAGTAATTCTTTAAGTGATTTTATTGAAAATTCACCTCCTACGCCTATGTTTTCAATATAACCTTTACCAATAAAAATAAATGTTTTTATTAAGGATATTCCAACATATGCAATTAACAACCCATTAATGCCAAAAAAGTAAGCACCACCCACAAAACTAACCGCCTCGAAAACTCCTACAATAAATATTATCAAACTAAGACTGCTATATTGTTGAGCACTTTGAAAATATATTTTATAACAGGAAAAAGAACCCGATATAATAAGCATCAATGCTGCAATACCAAATCCTGCAAATTCCCAATTACTATAGTTGTCTTTATATATGATGGCATAAACAATGGTTCCAAATCCAACTACTAATGATTGTAGTAAAGTAAACCAAAAAACGGTGCTTCGAATCAGGTTTTCTTTTTCAAATGCTTTTTTCCCCCTTAATATTGGTAATTCTCTAGATGCAGCAGTACTACTACCCAAATCCAAAACAGTAATAAAACCAAGAACAACCTGAATAAAATTGTATATTCCTAAAACTTCAGGAATTAAAATAGCTCTTACTCCAATCCCTCTTATAAAAGTTATCAGTTGAGTCAATAAAGTGGAACTGCTATAAAAAATAGTATCTTTTAGAAAGGACATTTCATTCTGTAATTGTATTTTTACAAATGTGAAATATTTAAGAAAGGATTTTGATAATTCTATTTCGAGCTTCACCATCCTGGTACGGGTCAAGTTCTTGTACATCTAATTCAAAATGATTTAATCTTTTCCTGGTCTTTTTTAAAGCTTTATTGAATAATATATTTAACTCATTTTGAGATTCTGCAACAAAATATGGTATGGATTTAAATACCTGACCAGCATTTTTGATTTGACTGTAATATATCGAGGGTTTACCCAATATTTTGGCTTCAAGACCCGGAGAAGTAAAACCAATACTAATTGCTATATCTGATTCCATCAAAATATCCATATAATTACATCTCTCCAGTTTCAAAAACTCAAAATTATTTGTTGTTAACTGCCTGAAAATACTCATGAAACGTTCGTCTTTTTTAATAATGTCCACATGTTCAGGGTCTTTTGATTTAAGTACAAATTGTACTTTTGGATAGTTTTTTGCAAGTTTTATACAACTTATTAAAAAATCCATAGTGTATCCTTTAGTATAAAAACTACCGCCAAATACTGTAGGTTCTAAATCGATATCTGTAGAAAAAAGGATCACCTTTAGTGGTTTTTCTTTTTCCTTTTGAAAATATTCATTTTCCTTTTCTTTATAAAAACTTATCAACTCTTTGTCCAAGAACAAAATACCAGTTTCAATAGTTCGATGAATATACTTTTGTCCTGATCCTAGTAGTTTATTCCATGCGGTGCCCCATGAAAACCAAATATCATAGCACTCAAAACAATGTTCATATTGTCTTGTATCTAACACCCTTGTCTGGCAACCATAACTTATTGTATTAAATTGCCTACTTAAACCAGTAATTATTGCTGAATTCCATCTCCAGTCACTTCTCCCATTCGGAATTTGAATATGAAGCGATTTATCTACCTTAAAATTTAAAAATAATCTAACGTGCATCATATACTCATACCAAATATATGGCATCATATCTAAGGTAATACTATTTCTATACTTAAACGTTTTTAAAAGTAATCTGAACAAAACTTTTAAATGATTCTTTATAAAACTAGCAGTAAAAGGTAAGTCTTTTAGCGCTACAAGATTGTAATTATTGTCTTTTGATTGCTTAATTAACTGCTTTTTACTATACCCATGGGTATTAAGGACTTTTAACTGCCTGTCAGTTAAGTAGAATAGCACATCCTTACTTTGTATTAAATCATCATCCACACAAAAATTCGCATCAAACGTTGATTTTTGAAAACGTAGAGGATCAATATATTCTGTTATTAATTTATATTCAACCTTTTTTGTTTTTTTTAATTTTATCGGTGATGTAAATATATATTTAGTTGATGTAAATAAAATTTTTACAATATTTTTGATTTTATCAAATAAATTTATGATAGCTGGTAATTTCAAAAACTCTATGTTATAATATCCTAACTTATTGTTTATAATATCAAAAACAACTTTCGGCCATGAAGAAGGACAAATTGCAATCATTTTATCATCTGGCATGCAATATTGTTTATATGATAAAACTAGGGGGAAATAATACAAATGAAGATGAAACCTACTATAAAATTTTACTAAGGCTGCGGTTGCCGATTCCTCTTGTAGCACTTGATTCAGGGTCTCTTTCCACTTATCACTCTCAATATAAGGTATTAACTGTTCACTTATTTCCACCATTTCGGCATAACTTCCAATTCGGATATCAGAATAATCTGACACAGAGTCGCCATGTTGAATTCGTACAATTTTTATAGCAAATATTAGACTTAAAATATTTTCAAGTGAAGTTTTGGGTATTCTTAATATTTTAATTACTCCATTCAAATATCTCGGAAGCATTTCATAATAAACTATGAAACTATCACTATAATTCATTATTCTCAAAAATAATATTGCCGAGATAGATAATACTGGATTACAAACTTTTTTGTGTGTTTTCAACTAATTCTTATCTTTATTTATACATTTATTGTAAACTGTTTTAAGAACAATTTCCAATCATGAATTAAATTATCGGAATGGTTAGCAAACTTGGATACAAATAATTTTCTTGCATTCTGTGTTTTAGAAAGTTGCCACCACACATCAATAGTATTAAAATTCTTTCTCACCATTTCGGCTGCGCTTTCAGGAGTATCATGTAAAATGCCAGCCTCGTATAGTTCTGCTAAATATTTTTTGGCTTCATCACGAACCTCATGTGACCTCTTATCCCAAAAAACAATAGTCGGTTTATTAATTTTTAAAGATTGTAAAAAGGTAGTTTGGTTTGTGTCAGAGACCGTTAACTTACATCCTGCTAATTGATCATCAAAAGATAAAGAGCCAGGGTCTGTTTTAAGTTGAGGGAATTTTTCTTTTATTGATTGGTTTCTGTCATTAGAATAATCAATGGGATATAAGCGGAGAAAACTGTTACTAATAAGTTCCTCTCCAAGAGACTCTATAAATATTTCTAAAGATAGCCTATACGAAATCAAACTTCTCCCAATAGGATAACTAAACATCCTATATAAATAGTTTGGATAATCATTAGCAATTATTAATATTTCATTGTTTTTTGTTAAATGCTTTTTTATTATTGTTAACTTTGGACTCGCTATTGGAATAATTCGTCTATTGCTATTATCTTTCCATCCCCATGATATAAAAGTATCCGCCACCGATATTTCATAATTCTCAGAAGTATCAAAAAGATGTATTCCATAACCTCCTCCATGTTGAAGATTAACTAATTTTGTTGTTGCTGATACATTATTCCCAACCAGTATTTTCCAACTATCATAAGTATATCCGTTCGAACTAATCAATGCTTTAAGTTTGGCTGTTCCAAGTTTTGCAACGGCTTCATTAGCATATAAAAATTGTTCCAAAAGGCTAATAGGAAGAAATGTAGTAATAGCCTCAAGACAGAGTTTATAAAAAAAGTCGTCTGACAAATTAATATTTTTAGTGAGTTTTTTTTAAGAATCTTCCTTAGTTCTTTATTTGAATCTTTTTTTGAAATCTTAGTTTCCAAATTATTAATGAATAATTCAATGGGAAATAATCTGAAATTCAATTTTCGAGTTAAATTCCAATAAAATTTTCGCGGAAACCCAGTATGAAAAGACCAAATTGAAGTTTTTGCCATTAAACCAGATAATACTGTTTGTATAAACGGATTATATAAAATAGTTTTAAATCTATTATAATTTGTTTTTTTTAGATTCCTATCTCTTAGTTCTAACTTTTTAACTTTTGTTGTTTTACCTCCAATAAAACTCCAAATAAAACTGTAAATCTGTAAATTAAAAGCATCTTTACATACCATTGAGAAAAACTCCTTACTTGAATCTGGACATATAAAAGATGCTTTGCCCAATAAAATTGTTTCTATTTCTGGATGTTCTTTAACAACATTCTTCAGGGATAGGTAGCGATCGTACAAAACCGCTGTAAATTGATCTGTCCATGGTCCGAATACAATCTTCCAGTATCTCTTATTAAAAGATACAGCAAATATTTGTTGATAAGCTTCGGCAATGTCGATTAGCATTAACTCTGAGATTTTATTACAGTACTGATAGGATGCATTAAAAAAATTTCTATCATCGAAATGATATGGAAATATCTTATAATTTTTACCCTCAAAATAACTTGATGTAACTTTGTTTATGCACCAATTCCCTAGAATTAGACAATCTTTATTTTTCTTGGGCAGGAAACTAACTTCTGCTGTAGTAATAAGATGCATTAATATAGAATATTGCGTTTTTTTCAAAAAACACAAATTATAAAATTTGACTGGCTATTTTAAAAAGTTTATTTGCACTCCTCTCTAAACTGTCCTCCTTATAATTAACCATGACAGGAATAGAAACGCTCCTCTTCAATAAATCAATTGATGTTTGTGTTATAATATTCAGTTCCTCTTTACTTATACCATAGTGCTTAAAAACATGATTCCAATGACTTGCTAAATGCCACTCTATAGCATCAGGAACATTTTTAGTGCCAAGACCCTCCTTCTTCATTAATTTCAAGAATTCTAACGTTTGTTTTTCTTCAGGTAATGCAAAAATAAATGTGTCACAAAGAGGCTTGCATTGCTCTGGGATTGTTCTGAATTGAATATGATCTATTTGATACAATGCATCAAAATAAACTTTGTAGTTTCTTCGATTTGCTTCAACGATATAATTAAGCTTTTCAAGTTGAGCCATTCCCACAGCGGCTTGCATTTCTGACATTCTATAATTAAAACCAGGCGACCTTCTCGTATCTAGCCCTCGTGGCAAACTCATGTTATACTGATGTCCATGATCATGGTATTCCCTAACTAATTTGAATAATTCTTCGCTATTAGTTGTTATCATTCCTCCTTCACCACATGTTATAGTTTTACCAAAATCAAAACTCCACGCACATATATCTGATTGTACCCCAAGTTTCTCATTATTCCATTCGGCACCTACCGACTCACAGTTATCATCAAGTACTGGTATTTTATATTTCTTTGAAACTACTAGAATTTTTTCAAGATCTGCAGCAACACCGAGCATATGGACCGGAATTATTGCTTTGGTCTTTGGCGTGATTGCTTTCTCAAGTTCTATTGGGTCCATATTATATGTCAAATCAATATTCACAATTACAGGAATCGCTCCAACGTCAACAATTGCTTCCACAGTAGCAATAAAAGTAAACGCCTGGGTAATTACCTCGTCACCTGGTTTTACACCCAAAGCTATTAAACTTGCTTTTAGTGCTGCTGTTCCTGAGGATACTGCTTGCGCATATTTTACTCCAATACGAGCAGCAAACATTTCTTCAAACTCCCTCACTCTATATCGATTATTGCGAATTGCATCAAACCCATGAGCGAACAATATCCCCCCGTCATCAAATATCTCATTGACAGCATCTTTTTCTTCCTTCCCAATTAATTCAAATCCTGGCATAATATCTATTTTTCAAATATAATAATATTCGGTCGTTTTTTATGTTCAATAATTAATCAAATTCTAAGCAATATGTCTTTAACTTTATCAGCAGTAAAAATATTGCGCCAGTCCTTACCAAAAGCATTCTCAAGTGGTTTCTCATTTTTTCTAATTGCAACAACCATGCTTTCAATTTTATTTGCTGAAATATCTTTTAACAGTTTCTCCGGTAAAACTATTTTATGTTTACTTAAAATAGTTTTAAATTCTTTCACTTCTGGATAATACTCTTCAAGTTGATTAAAAGCAATAGTAACAGCAAATCCATGGTGGTAACCCATGACTAAACTCAAGCCATACGATATCGGATGGCAAATGCCAACATTTGAATTCGCTACAGCGCTACCACCTAAATAAGATGCGACCATCAACTTGTCATAATCCATGTCGCCAAGGAAAATGTCTCGAAGTAATGATAATGATTTTTGAGCAAATGCTATAGTCATCGCATCATTAGTACTACCTCTTAAAGATTCAACACAGTGAATGTAACTATCCATTGCGGTATACATAAACTGCTCTTTAGGGACAGTTACCATTAAATTAGAATCTTGTATAATCTGATCAAAAACAGAATAGTCACTATTAATCCCTAGTTTCTTGATTTTACTAGTCAAAACAGCTGTTCTCGTTGCTTCAGCCCCTGTTCCAAATATAGTTGGTATCCCTATTTTATAAATCCCTGGATTTTTGACTAAGTCCCAACCTTGATAATCCTCTGCATATCCAGTATTGGTCAATAAAATCGATATTACCTTAGCAATATCCATAGTTGTGCCTCCTCCCATACCTATTATGGCAACAGGCTGATTGCCTACAATATTATTTATTATTTGATCCAATAATCCATTAATGTAATCAGCATGAGGTTCATCTTTTGTTGAAGCAAAAATTAATATATCATTATTTTTGTTGATAGGTAGTTTATTTACAAGTTCGAGATTTTTAAAAAATTCATCTATTATAAAAACAACAATAGAATCTGAACTAATCCTTTTTTGTTCAAGAACACCTTTTAATTCATGAATGGCACCCTTACCAAAAAGATAATCTTGAACGTTTTTGCAATTTTTCATTTTGAAATTATTAATTTGTAATTAATTATCCTAAATCCTTTAATCGAATAGTTGAGTCTTTTGGTATATCAACAATTGCTGTTTTTCCAATTACAGAAGATTTATTATAGGATAAAATGCCATCTCCAGGTGATTTATACGTAATGTGTTCCACGCTAATTATTGTTCCCTTTTCAATATCAATAGAACTTACAATACTTTGTAAATGTTTAATGCGGTTTTCTGATTCTCTTTCTAAAACAGTCTTTTTGTTACTTCCCAATGCTGTGAAAGCATCCAAACAATAACCGTAACTTAAATCCAAACCTCTAGTTTCAAAAGAAGACGCATGATCAGGACCTTTCATTGTTCTATCTAAAGTGATGTGTTTTTCAATAACTCTTGCACCAAGTGCCACAGCAACTGCAGGGAAAACAACAGATTGATCATGAGAAGAAAAACCAGCAATAACATCATGCTTTTGTTGAAATGTGCTAATTACATTTAGGTTTACCTCTTCATTTTTAGTTGGATAAAGGCTGGTACATTGCAACAGGACAATTTGATCCTTATAATCTTTAAGTACGTTCATCAATAAATCTACTTCTTCACTATATGTCATTCCCGTTGAAATAAACATGGGTTTGCCATAAGAAGCCACATGTAATAGCAATTCGTGATTTACCGTAAGTGGACTTGGAATTTTATGAAATGGTGGTGACAACTCTTTTTCTACAAAGTCATAACTATCAATATCAAATGCACTACACGTGAAAATTATGTTTTTATTTTCAGAATACTTCGCTAATTCTATTAATTCCTGATCTGAAAATTCAAGAGCAATTTTATGATCTAAATAAGTCCTTCCAAAAGAATTTCTATTATCATAATTACGATTTAGCAAACTTGATGTAATTGTCTTATTAAAATCCCTTTTTTGAAATTTAATTGAATCAACACCTGATTTAACTGCCATATCTATTAATTCCTTTGCAATAGACATTTCACCATTATGATTAATTCCAGCCTCGGCAATGAAGAATGGTGGATGGTTTAAACCTATTTTTCGCTCAGTATCTAATATAATATCTTTCATCTGTATTCTTTTTATATATATAGTTAAAAATTATTACATACCCCCCTTTTAGTGATCACTTAAAATATCAAACAAGGATCTTGCAATTCCTTCTCCTCCATTTATTTTCAAAACTATTTTCGATATTTCCTTTATTTTCTTATGAGAATCAGCAGGGCAGATTGGATATCCTACCCATTTCATGACTTCTAAGTCATTTAAATCATTACCTACATATAAGACATTGCTTTTACTTATTCCTTTTTTACTAATATAATCTTTCAAGCAGTTCTTTTTATTTTCAATATTTGCTAGTATTTCTAAGTTCAACTTTTGTGCTCTACTTTTAACTACAGCATTAGCCTCGGACGTTAAAATTAGGATTCGAAACCCCATTTTTTTTAAATTGGAAACCCCTACACCATCCCCGCGGTTAACAATTACACCCTCTATACCGTTTTCTAATAAAACTGCTTTATTGTTAGTCATAACTCCATCAAAATCAAATACTATAAGATTAATATCATTTTTGTTTATCCGTGGCTTTGTATTTTTAATAATCATTTTATTTAAATAGAATTCAACAAGGTCAACTTCTGCTATTGTATCTATTTCCCATGTTTGCCAAAATTCCATTTCATACACTCCAATAGAGCCGCAAATTATATTATGATTTTCAATTAAAAAACCTGGTTTAGCCATATAAATAGATCCATTTTCAATAAACTGATCTTCTCGATCTTGCCGTCTTTGCCTTTTCTTGTAGTCGGAATTTACACTTCTCCATTCATTATTTGGTTTTTCCCACAAAGTTAAGTCGGCAATTTTAGTTACACTAAACAAAGAATCGTATCCATTATCAAAATATTTAGTGATTGAATTATCTATATCAAAGGGCGTCCGCAAAGGAGATGTTACCTGAAGGAGTACTACTAAATCTGGTTCTAACCCATGTTCCGATTTAATAATATCCAATCCGTGTATAATTGCATCTTCAGTCATAGAGTTATCTTCAGAGATATTTGATGGTCTTTTAATAATTTCCGCTCCCCCTTTCTTTGATATTTCAGCAATTCGTTCATTATCAGTAGATACAAAAGTATAGTCAATATATTCAGATTCTAGAGATTGTTCTATAGTCCAAGTAATTAAATTTTTCCCTCCAACTTCAATAATATTTTTGTTAGGTATTCCCTTTGAACCACTGCGAGCAGGTATAATAGCAATAATTATTTGGTTTTTATACATTTTGGTTAATCAGATTATTTTATAAATTCAATAAATTTATTTGTAATTACTCGAGGTCGAGTAATGAAAGTGCCCACAACTACCCCATAAGCACCGATATCCAACATTTGTTTTGCCTGAGCAAGTGTTGATATTCTGCCTTCCGCAAATACTGGTACGTTTAAACTTTTAATTAGTGATTTAACTAAATTGAAATTTGGAGAACCATCATTATTTTCAAATGTATTTGGTGTATAACCATTAAGAGTTGAAGAAATATAGTCAGCCCCGGCCTTTTCACAAGCTATCGCTTCTTCAATAGAAGAAATATCGGCCATTATTTTACAATTATATTTTGTTTTGATTATTTTAATAAATTCCGGTCCTGTTAATTCTTCTCTTTCCCTAAAAGTTCCATCAATTGCAATCAAATGGCATCCAATATTAACTAACTCATCTACATCTTTAAACGATCCGGTAATTCTTACAGAGTTGTCTTTATACCTTGATTTAACCAAACCTATGACTGGAATATCTACCTGACTTAATATTTCTTCTGTTTTTTCAATCCCTTCACTTCTAATACCATCAGCTCCCCCCATTTCAGCAGCTTTGGCAAACATTGCAACTCCTTTGGGGGAATTGAACGGGTCATTACCTTCTGACTGGCAAGAAACAATAAACGATTTTCTACAAAGAAGCATTATTATTAGTTGTTGACGTTTATTATTTGTTGGTTATATAATCCCATATATAATATAATACCCTCGAATCACTAAACCAAAAGTTTGGTTTATCAAGTTGAAATTAAGCAGCATTTTGAAAGATGCTTTTTGGTTTTTTCCTTTCTATGCCTTGATGGTCCCTGTTGTGGTATCTATTAATCCATTTCTTAATTCCTGTGAACAAATCTAAACCAT
>JAJRPL010000462.1 GCA_024280815.1 Bacteroidota bacterium | reverse complement strand
TAACAAAAAAATGGACAATGCCTATTCGAAACTGGGGTGTGATTTTAAACCAGTTTTTGACTATATTTGAAAATAGGATTCAACTTAATAAAAATCGAACCCTATGAAATTAAGTTTACACACTTTACGGGATAGTGTCAACTACTTATACCAATTTAAATTGGTATTAATTATAAAATAAAAAGGCATTTCGTATGTAATCGAAATGCCTTTTTCAGTTGATTTTAATACCTTGTTAATAATGCTAAATTATTGAAGTTTTTTAAGTCATCACCTTCCACAAATACAACATCACCACCTAATGACATATTAAATTCTATCATTTCATCAATAATATCATTAACATAATTCTGTTGATTCCGGTTCTTGATGTCAGTTAGTTGAATGTGATTGTCTTCAATAATTACGGGTTGAAAATATCCACACTTTACAAATAGGGTTTTGCCTTTTCCGTGTTTTATTGCATTCCATATTTCGTTTATGTCACTAAGAACTTTACCTTGGCTTACAGATTTTTTTAATTCTATAATTCGTGTAGCATTCTTTTCTTTTATTAATGGTAGCATTACTTCCCAAGCATCAGAAGCTATTTTTTGTGCAGTTTCATTGTCTCTATTACCATTTAAATAACCTATAATGAACTCTTTATCATCTGCTATTTTTTGATAATGAGAGAAATTACGGGTTTCAGTAACTAACAGTATCGGTAGGTTATGATCTTTTATAGATGCTATTACATTTTTATCTACACGATTAAAAAATTCTTCAATTAAATTATCTTGTCCTTTATTGGTAGATAGTTTTGCTTTATCTGTAGTATATAAAGAATTCGACATTGGAAATTCTCCTTTTAGCTCAATGATGACTTTTTCGCCATAGGCTTCAATTAATCGAGCTTGTTGTCTGCTAATAACTAAAACATAATAAGCTGATTCGCTATGCATTGCTCTTATTAAATCTCTTGTAGCAAAGGTGTCATCAATGATAACTCTACCTTCAACTTCAACAGGTAATCGTATAAATTCAGCAAAATCATTATTTGCATAAACAACTAAACTCTCCAAATTAAAGTTATGATTTATGGAATCTACAAGCTTATTTATCTTATCTAGTATTGGTAAAACAAACCGTTTTTCATAGTTTTCAAGAAGCCTATTTTTAGCTTCTGTAACAAGATTTTTTAGCTTGATTTCATCTTTTTGATTGTCAGGTTTTGTTATGTGTGTATTTAAAATTATAGATACACAAACATCTTGACGGATGTTTTTTACTTTATTTAATAGTTTCATATGTTAAGACTTATATTGTTTGCGTATTTCTTCCTCTACTTTCCAATCCCATATCCTGGTTAGAACTTCTTTTGCCATACTTTTGTATTTATCAGCATTATTTGTGTCTCCTATTTTTTTATAAACTTTTGCTAAGCCATTTAAAGAAGGGATATGCATGTCATTAATAGTTAGACAAATTTTATATTCGTTTATTGATTCATCATAAAAGCCATCTTCCATTAACTGTATAGCAACTTCATAATGTTTTTCAATTTCACGAATCCTTGTTTCTAATTTAAGATCAATAATATCTTCAGATTTTAAAGTCATAAAAGAGCAAGGAACCTCTCTAATTACTTTTTCCGTAACACTGCCCATTATCATTCTACTTAAGCCTGTTTTACCCGTAGTTCCCATAATTAACAATTCTGGCGAATGTCTTTCAATTGCATTGAGAATTTCTAGTGCAGGATCACCACCTTTTATTTCTTTAGACCATTTTAAATCTGTAAAATTAAAATCTTTTAAAAATTTATCTAAATCTCTACTATGGTCAGATTTACGAAGTTCATTTATATCCTTCCAATTAAGTTTAACTGAAGTTCTAATTAATTTTTCATAAACACTAAACACTATTAATTTAGATTTCAATCTTCTAGCCATGATACTTGCATTTTTTAATGCACGTTTTGATTCATCTGAAAAATCAACGGGGCAGAGTATCGTTTTTATGTTTAACGGATTATCTTTTTTAACAACCCATACTGGCTTATTACTTTTTCTGATAATTGTTTCGGCGGTAGTACCTAACTGGAATTTATCATTTTTAGTTTTTTCTCCAGCTCCAATTAAAATTAAATTTGCATTTAAGTTTTCAGAAGCCTTAACAACTTTTTCACTATAACTTCCATATTCTATAATTGGGTTATTTGTTTTAACACCCTGATTATTAATGTGGGAATTAATTATTTTTAATTGATTTGTAGCTCCTTTATCAAGAAGCTCTTTAGCCTTTTCATTGTTGATATCATCTGGCAACACATGTAATAATGTAATTTTTGATTGAAATATTTTCGCCAAAACAATTGCGTTTTCTACAACATAATCTGAAGTAGTACTAAAATCAGTTGCTAATAAAATTTTCTCTAGTAGTTTCATAATTTTTTATTTTTATAGTTAATAATCGTTTTTTATTTTCTTATTTACCATAGTGCTTTTAAACCGCTTTAAAGGTTTTCTGAAATCTTATGATTTTAAAGTTATGAATGAGCATGGCACTTCTCTAATAACTTTTTCTGTTACACTACCTATAATCATTCTGCTCAATCCAGTTTTACCTGAAGCCCCCATAATAAGCAAATCAGAATTGTATTTTTTAATTGCTTTAAGTATTTCTACATCAGGGATACCACCTTGTATTTTTTTTCTCAAATTAAGGTCTGTTAAATTAAAATCAGTCAAAAACAAGTTGAATTCTTTCAAATGTCTTGTATGTGAATTTTGATTTAATTCATCCCAATTGAAAGCTGGCCTTAAAGATTCAGGACTGATTACTTCATACACATTAAAAACAACTAATTTTGCTTTGAATTTTTGAGCTATAGATATTGCGTTTTTTAAAGCACATTTTGATTCATCATAAAAATCTACTGGACATAATATTGTCTTTATGCTTAATACCGAGCCTTTCTTTACAACCCAAATAGGTTTGTTACTTTTTCGAATTATAGTTTCTGCAGTTGTACCTAGTTGGCATAAGTTATTTTTAGATTTTTCACCAGAACCAACCATAATTAAATCTGCATTTATTTTATCACCAGATTTAACAATATTGTCACAATAGCTACCATACTTTATAATAGGAGTGTGAGTTTTCACCCCCGCATTATTTATAGTACTATTTATTACATCTAATTGGCTTTTAGCTTCTTTATTAAGAAGAAATTTTGCTTTTTCATTTCTGATATAATTAGGTAAAACATGTACTAAAGTAATCTTTGATTGAAATTTTTTTGCTAAAACTATAGCATTTTTTACAGCATCATCAGATGATTTACTAAAGTCTGTTGCTAATAAGATATTTTCTAGTAGTTTCATAATATTTGTTTTATACAGTTAATAATTATAACATTCTATTTTTTGTATATCCGTAATTAGTCATAACCAGTAATATTAGCAATTACAAGTCTATCAAATATTCTTTCTCCAAAGTATCTTCTATTGAGTTTATATACAAACTCATTTAGATACAATTGTAAATATTTTTTCAATCCCGTCCTAAACGTTTTTAAAAATTAATAAAAAAGAGAATAATTTTTAAGTATCTCAATTAACTTTGAGTTGCAAACAAAAAAACAATTCTCTTATGTCAAAAATAACCATATTTGGTCAAATAATACAGAAAC
>JAJRPL010000461.1 GCA_024280815.1 Bacteroidota bacterium | reverse complement strand
GCTCAAATGTTTAAAGAACCAGAAAATGGGACAAAGGATATTAATATAGAACGTACCGAAGACGCATTAGAAACTAGACCAGATATTATTGCAACTGGTTGTCCTTTTTGTAACACTATGTTGACAGACGGAATAAAAAATAAAGAAAAAGAAGATACCATTGAAGTATTAGATATTGTAGAATTAATAGTTAATGCACAAGATTTATAAATGTCATGAGAGATTTGTTTATAAATGTTATTTACAAAAATTAATTATAATTTCTTGATACCGAACCATCGGTACAGGAGTGGGAATAAATTAAATAAGAAAAAATGCCATATATTAAGGATAAAAATTTGGTAAATATTTATGAGGAGGTTGATAAAGCCAATGATACCATAGGTAAATTAAATAAATTACTCGAAGAAGAAGAAGAGAATAATTCTATTTTAAGAAAGCATAGAGTTATTTTAGGAATTTTTGGGTTACTTTCATTGATACTTTTTTTATGGTCTTTTTTACCAAAAAATGACCCTGTAGATAAAAATTATTTAATAAAAAATAATTTAGCAATCATCAATAATGATTCATTACTCAAATTAGAAAATGAATTGAAAGATGTAAAAATAAATATTTTAAATGCTCAGAATAATGCTAGTGGAATTGTAGAAGAGACTATTGTATATAGTGTTCAAATTGGAGCTTATGCTAATTTTAAAGCAAAACTATTTTCTGATAATTTAGCTCATATGAAAGAGTTTGAAGATGGTGGTTTGAATAAATATGCTATTGGTAATTTTGTTACTTACTCTGAAGCTTTAATTTTAAAAAATGATTTAAAAAGATTAGGTTTCACAGATTGTTTTATAGTAGCTCAATCTTATGGAGACCCAGTAAATATCAGAGAAGCTTTAGAATTAAGCGAAGAAACACAGTATTTGAACTAGTATTCGGTTGGCAGTATACAACAGTTAGTAATTTTAATATGTTAAAGACATTTATCAATGCAGCACGTTTACGCACCTTACCCTTATCACTTTCAGGAATTATAGTTGGTAGTTTTTTAGCCTATGCTAAAGGTTTTTTTAATTGGCAAATTTGTATTTTTGCGTTACTAACAACAACAGGTTTTCAAGTATTATCTAATTTTGCCAATGATTATGGTGATGGTGTAAAAGGGACTGATAATGAAGATAGAGTAGGGCCAATGAGGGCTTTGCAAAGCGGAATAGTTTCTCCTAAACAAATGTTAAGTGCCATTAAAATAACTGGAGTTATCACCTTCATAATTGCTTTATTACTGATTTATAAGTCATTTGGTAGACACAACCTGCTTTATTTTTTTGTATTTTTACTACTAGGCTTGGCAAGTATTGTTGCTGCCATAAAATATACTATGGGTAAAAAAGCTTATGGCTATAGTGGCTATGGCGATATATTTGTTTTTTTATTTTTCGGTTGGCTAAGTGTATTAGGGAGTTACTTTTTATATGCCAAGCAGTTAGATTGGACACTTTTTCTACCAGCCACTTCTATAGGTTTATTAAGTGTTGGGGTGTTGAATCTGAATAATTTGCGTGATAAAATTTCTGATGAAAAAGTAAATAAAAATACTTTAGTTGTAAAAATAGGTGAAAAATTTGCTAAGTATTATCATTATATTATCTTGACTTTTGCATTTATTTTAGCTTTGCTTTATACTTTATTACATTATAATTCTCCTATGCAATTGATATTTGGTTTTGCATTTATTCCTATATTTATTCATCTTTATACTGTTTATAAAAATAGAGATGCAAAAATGCTAGATCCAGAATTGAAAAAATTGGCACTAAGTACTTTTTTATTTGCTATTCTTTTCGGATTAGGGCAGGTATTATAAACAAGAAGCTCAATAAAAGCTTAAAATTAATGAAGGCAAATTGCAAAAAACATATTCTCAACTTTAAACAGCCTAGTGGTACTTCACGAGGAATATTGCAAACTAAAGAAACTTATTTTTTAATTATAAAAAAGAATGGTAAAAAGGGAATAGGTGAGTGTGGACTTTTTAGAGGCTTGAGTGTTGATGATAGACCCGACTACCAAGATAAATTACAATGGGTTTGTTCAAATATCAATTTAGGAAAAGAAGTATTACTAAAAAAGTCCTTTGACTTTCCATCAATTCAATTCGGAATAGAACAAGCCTTTTTATCATTAGCGAGTAAAGATGAATTTAATTTATTTCCTTCAAAATTTACTGAAGGTAAAGCTTCGATTCCCATCAATGGATTAGTATGGATGGGATCATTCGATTTTATGAAACAGCAAATTAAAGAGAAATTAAAATCAGGATTTACTACTATAAAGTTGAAAATTGGAGCCATAGATTTTGAGAACGAAATTGAATTGCTGAAATTGATCCGTAAAGAATTTTCAGCCAATGAAATTGAATTACGTGTAGATGCCAATGGTGCATTTAACCCTAAAGAAGCATTAGAAAAATTAAAACGTTTGTCAGAATTTGACCTGCATTCAATAGAACAACCCATTAAGCCTAAGCAATGGACTGAAATGGCTAAATTGTGTAAAGAAACACCTTTGCCCATTGCTTTAGATGAAGAGTTGATAGGTGTTTTTTCTCTAGAAGAAAAAGAACAATTAATCAAAACTATAAAACCACAATACATTATTTTAAAACCAAGTTTGATAGGAGGTATCCGCGGAAGCAAAGAATGGATTGCCATTGCCAAAAGACATAATGTGGGTTGGTGGATTACTTCTGCCTTAGAGAGCAATATAGGACTAAATGCGATTGCACAATTTACGTATAGTTTAGAGGTGGTTATGCCACAAGGATTAGGTACAGGAAGCTTATTTACCAATAATATTGAATCTCCACTTGAAGTAAATCATGGAGCACTATATTATAATCAAGATTTGCAATGGGATTTTAGTTTATAAAACTTATTTTTGAAATCCTCAGAAAGAGGTTCTTAATCAAAACTCAAATAGTTTATGAATTTTATACAACAAGCTTATAAAGGAAAAATTAGTGCTTGGAAATATGTATTGCCAATTGTTGGTTTTTTAGGATTGGTATTGCTAAACAGTATCGTTATGTCTTATTTAGATGTTGATGTTGAAGAAATAATGCGAGAAGAAATAGAGCAGAAAGGTGCGAATAGATTTTTCTTTGAAAACTTAATTAGATTTGTGATATTTCTTGCCGGTTTATTTACTTGGGTGAAATTTGTACATAAACAAAGTATAACATCTTTAACTACTTCAAGAAGTAAAATAGATTGGAAGCGTGTATTTTTTGCATTTACGTTGTGGGGCGTTGTTACAATTGCAATGACTTTATATGCATATTACACTGTTCCTGAAGATTTTATTTGGAATTTTAATTTTGAAAAGTTTATTATTCTTGCTTTAATTTCAGTACTGTTATTACCGATGCAAACAAGTTTTGAAGAATATTTTTTTAGAGGATATATGATGCAAGGATTGGGTATACTAGTAAAAAACAGATGGTTTCCTTTGTTTGTTACTTCTGTTATTTTTGGATTGATGCATTTGGCAAATCCTGAAGTAGATAAGTTAGGACCGATAATTATGGTGTACTATATTGGTACAGGCTTGTTTTTAGGTATAATAACCTTGATGGATGAAGGCTTAGAGCTTGCCTTAGGTTTTCATGCCGCAAATAATCTAATTACAGCACTTTTAGTCACAGCAGATTGGACGGCATTTCAAACTGACTCAATATTAAGAGACGTTTCAGAGCCTTCAGCAGGGTATGATATACTAATTCCTGTATTAATTGTATTTCCTATTATGTTATTTATTTTTTCAAGAA
This sequence comes from Bacteroidota bacterium, assembly GCA_024280815.1. Taxonomy (GTDB): domain Bacteria; phylum Bacteroidota; class Bacteroidia; order Flavobacteriales; family Flavobacteriaceae; genus Aureibaculum. Next base: position 1,351 of record JAJRPL010000461.1, on the reverse strand, counting down.
AGTACAGATGGGATAATTGGTCAGAAAAATTGCTTGGAAAAATAGAAAAACCCGAGATTGTTATTGAAGAAGAAGGTTTAATTTAAATAATTGTTATTCCTGTGTAGACAGGAATTTATTATGAATAATAGTACATTTCATAAAAATTTTAAACTTAACGGAAAGTCTTTTATTACTAATGAAGAAGTTTTAGTTTTTTCAAAACATAAGCTTCCTCAATTGTATTTTTTTTTAAAGGATTGGTTTGATGTAACCTCGATTGTAAAAGTCAAAACTTCTGGTTCTACAGGTACGCCAAAAATTATCCAACTCAAAAAAAAACATATGATAAATAGTGCCAAAGCAACGGGTACTTTCTTTAATTTATCAGAGAATACAACAGCTTTATTATGTTTATCTCCAGATTATATAGCGGGTAAAATGATGCTCGTTCGTGCTTTGGTACTGGGTTGGCAGTTAGATGTTGTTGTACCTAATTCAAACCCTTTACATAAGATAACAAAACAATACGATTTTTCTGCAATGGTGCCTTTACAGTTAGAAAATTCATTAAAAGAAATCTATAGGATAAAAAAAGTAATTGTAGGCGGAGCTCCAGTCTCTAAGATGTTGCTAGAAAAAATACAAAAGTTGCCAACAGCAGTTTTTGCAACCTATGGTATGACAGAAACTATTACACATATCGCAGTTAAATCTTTAAATGATAGTGCAATGTCATTAAGAGGAGTTGTGACGAGGCAATCTCAAAATTATATAACCTTACCTTATCTCAAAATTTCTAAAGACTCTAGAGGTTGTTTAATCATCAACGCTCCCAAAATATCAGATGCATCAATTATTACAAATGATGTCGTTGAAATACTTTCAGAAACTGAATTCAAGTGGTTGGGACGTTTTGATAACATCATAAACTCTGGAGGAATCAAACTGATACCTGAACAGATTGAAAAAAAACTATCTGTGATTATTGACTACCGTTTTTTTGTTATAGGTATTCCTGATAAAAAACTAGGAGAGAAGTTGGTACTGGTTGTTGAAGCTTCAAACTTAAAAATAGAGGATTTAAAAATAAATATAGAAAACGTAACTTCATTAGATAGGTTTGAGGTTCCGAAAGAGATTTATGTAGTAAAAGAGTTTGTTGAAACGGAAACAAAAAAAATCCAACGTCAAAAAACATTGGATTTAATTTTAAAATAAATTTTTCTACTCCACCAAAACCCATTCACCTCTATCAATTAGCGGAATGGCTTGTTTGTATTTTACTTTTTTACTTTCACCACTCATCACATTTTTAATAGTAACACGTTCGTTTCTACCAATTTTTCGTTCTGAACGTACTATGGTTTCT
>JAJRPL010000460.1 GCA_024280815.1 Bacteroidota bacterium | reverse complement strand
TACAATTGGTGGTTCTGAAGTAGAAGTAGGAACTCTACGTTATGTCGCAGAAATGTTAAATGGAGCCATACCCAATCAAAATATTGTAGTGATGTTATTAGGTGTCTTGTCGGCTATTATTGATAATGTACCCTTGGTAGCAGCTTCAATGGGTATGTATAGCTTACCTATAGATGATAGTTTATGGCATTTAATAGCCTATTCTGCAGGTACAGGAGGTAGTATGCTAATTATTGGTTCTGCCGCTGGTGTTGCTGCTATGGGAATGGAAAAAATTGACTTTATTTGGTATCTTAAAAAGATTACTTGGTTGGCTTTTATAGGCTTTGCCGCTGGTTTTGTAGTCGCCTTATATTTTGTTTAAAAATTTAATCCCACTTCGGTGGGATTTTTAATATAGATTAAACAATTTTTACTTCATAATTTCGTTAGCTAACTATTATCCCTTAAACTAAAATATTTATGCTACTTACCATCTTACAAGATTTAGATCTTGATCAAGAAAATTTAGAAAATTTAGAAGAAGCTGTTTCTGAAGAAAAAATACTATCTATCTATAACCTTGTCATGGACGGTGGTCTAGGAGGTCAAATTATCATCGCTATTTTAACTGTTTTGTTAATAGTTGCACTCTATATTTATTTTGAACGGTTTTTAGCGATTAAAGCAGCTTCAAAAACTGATAAAAACTTTATGAATCAAATTAGAGATAACGTCTCGAGTGGTAGATTAGAAGCTGCAAAAATCTTATGTGTTCAAGCTGGCTCTCCAGCAGCACGTTTGGTAGAAAAGGGAATTTCTCGTATAGGTAAGCCTTTAGAAGATATCAATACTGCCATTGAAAATGCAGGGAAACTTGAAATTTATAAATTAGAAAAAAACGTAAGTGTATTAGCAACTATCGCTGGTGCAGCACCTATGATTGGTTTTTTAGGAACTGTAATTGGTATGATTGTTGCCATACATGAAATAGCAAACGCAGGGGGGCAGATAGATATTAAAATGTTATCTGATGGTTTGTATACAGCTATGACAACAACTGTTGCTGGTTTAGTAGTAGGTATTATCGCCTATATTGCGTACAATCATTTAGTAGTACGTACCAATAAGGTAGTATATCAAATGGAAGCTCAATCGGTAGAGTTTTTAGACCTTTTAAATGAGCCAGTATAAATTAATTGAAAAATTAAATGATTGAAGAATTCAAACACAAAAATCTTCAATTTTAAAATCATTAAATCTTTTGAATTACACACATGAATGTAAGAGGTAGAAATAAAGTAAGTCCAGAATTTAATATGTCATCTATGACGGATATTGTTTTTCTGTTATTGATATTTTTTATGTTAACATCAACGTTGGTTACTGTAAATGCATTAGATATTTTATTACCAAAAGCTTCAGGTAAAACTGAAAACAGTAAAGCAGTTGCAGTGAGTATTACAAAAGGATTAGATTTTTATATTGATAGAGACAAGATTACTGAAGATGATTTAGAGCAAAGCTTAATCAGTTTGTTATCTAGTCAAGATAATCCCACCATTGTTTTAAGAGCAGAAGAAGGTGTACCAATTGAAAAAGCGGTACGTGTAATGGATATAGCAAACCGAAATAAATACAAAGTAATATTAGCGGTAAGACCAAATTAAGTACTAGATTTGAAGCTGTAATATGAATTCATTCCTGAAGATTTGGGAGTTTTAAATCAATCAGAAATCTAAAATAAAAAATTACGAGATGCCTTATTTAGACACTCCACATAAAAAGAAATCAGCAGTATTGACTACCATTATTATGGCGTTGATGTTGTATTTTATTTTTAGTTTTGGGATGACTTATTTAGATCCTCCAGAAGAGTATGGTATTGCAGTAAATTTCGGCACCTCAAATGTCGGTAGTGGAGAAGCACAATCAGAGCCAGATTCAGGAGCACCACCAGAGGAAGTTATAGAAGAAGTAGAGCCAGAAGTGGTCGAAGAAGTTGAAGCTGTTCAAGAAACAGTACCAGAGCCAGTTTCTACACCTACCAAAGCTGAAGATGTAGCTACTCAAGATAATGCAGAAACGATCAGGATAAACAAGCAAAAAGAAGCAAAAAGACGTGCTGATCAAGCTGAACGGAAGGTTAAAGAGGCTGAACGTCAAGCAAAAAGAAAGGTTCAAGAAGCAGAGCGTCAAGCAAAATTAAAAGCTGATCGGATTAAAAGACAAAAACAAGCTGCCGAAGCAAAAAAAAGAGCAGCTGCTGAAAAAAAACGTAGAGCACAGGCTGCAAAAAGAAAAGGCGTTGATGGACTTTTAGACGGGTTGAATAAAGGTAGTGGTAAAGGCAAAGGTAAAGGAAAAGGTAAGAATGGAGGAGGTGGTGATGGAGATGATAATAAAGCAGGAAATAAAGGACAGTTAAATGGGAGTCCATATGGGAATAGCTATTATGGTTCAGGGTCTGGCAGTGGTTCAGGATCAGGATATGGTTTAAAAGGAAGAACCTTGAAAAATTCAGGACAAGGGTTTCAACAAGACTGTAATGAATATGGAAAAGTAGTTGTAAAAATTGAAGTAGATAAAAACGGAAGAGTTGTAAGAGCAACACCAGGTGTAAAGGGATCTACAAATACAGCACCTTGCTTAATGGCACCTGCCAAAAAATCTGCCATGACATTTAGATGGAATGTAGATTCAAAAGCCCCTTCAAAACAAGTAGGTTTTGTGATTGTAAAGTTTAATTAAATGACCTATTCTGCTACTTTAGAT
>JAJRPL010000459.1 GCA_024280815.1 Bacteroidota bacterium | reverse complement strand
TGGTTGTGACTTGAGAGGTTGTGACTTTAGATGGGCTAATGGAAACGGCATAGAGTTAAAAACAATACACATAAACAAATATCATATAACTTTTGATTTAAGAAATATGGTTATGGCAATAGGTTGTAGGCAACACAAAATAGAAGAATGGAGATCTTTTAGTGATAATGAAATAAAAAACATGCGCAGAGGCGCACTAGAATGGTGGAAAAAATGGAAAGATTTTATATTTATGGCAATTGAATTATCAGTTGATTAAAATAGGAATAAAATATGTTAGTATTAAAAGGTAATGACGTAATTAATTTAGACAATGTATTTAGTTTTAATCTTGATATTATAAGAATAGGTTTTTATGATTCAGATGGTAATGGAGATAGTATTTATTTTGAAACAGAAGAAATAGCAAGAGAAAAATACCACCACATAATTGAATCTTATGGTAGTAAGTTTAAAATATGTGAATTATGAATTATATGTTATGCAAACACAAACAAGGTAAAATGAAATTAAAAGCAATGGCTATTGATTGTAAAAATATGCACAAACAATGGTTTGAATATGTATATTGTTGTGTTTTGTGCGGTAAAGGAATTAAAGTTGATTTAACATGAAAAGTATAAAAGAAAAAATAGAAGTTATGAGATCCTATTATGATCGCAACCAAATTCAAATTAGACATATTAGCCAGGACTCTTCATGGATAGATGCTGATAACATTTCGTTTAAATGGGGGTTAGCTGACTATAGAATAAAACCACAAGAAAAGAAAACAGACTGGTCTAAAGTTGCGAAAGACACCCCTGTCTTTGTTAGGGATAATGAAAATGAAGAATGGGTAGAATCTTACTTCAATATAATAGATATTGAAGATTATTATTACACAGTAATTGAACAATATAATGGCATTACAAACTGGAAATTTTGCAAGCTAGACACAAAAGCAAAAAGCATTATTGCTTGGATTCCCAATGATGGCAATAAGCCTGATTGTGATCGTGTGTTAATTAAAAACAAAAACGGTGAAATATATTATGTTTTTGTTGAAAACAATTGTTTTGAAAAAGGAAATGAATCGATTGTTGAATACGCTATCATTGATTAATGGATATACTCAAAGCACTAGCAGAATCAAAACAAAAGGAAAAAAAAGAAACTACACCACAAGATAAAAATCTCAACAACGGGTTTTCTTATATATCAGATGGTGTTTTTGAAATATATTTAAAAAAGTTTGGATTTGATAAATATTCAATAAAAGATGCTTTTGAGTTTTATGATGTGGGTGATAGAGATTTTTTGTTGGATTATCTTGAAATACAATGCAAACAAAAAAACAAAGCATAAAAGAAACAATAACCAACACAATGATAGGTTACACAGTCGCTATATTATCTCAGTTGATTGTTTTTCCTATTTTTGATATAGTGATACCCATACAAGATAACTTGCTCATAGGTGTGTATTTTACAGCTATTCCCATTGTTCGTAGTTATGTTGTTCGCCGATTTTTTAATAAATTATATGGGTAATAAAATGCAACAAACAATTGATCGTTTAAAACTAAGATTAAAACGAATTATATATGAACAAGAATATTATTTAATTAATATTGATAATCTAAATATGATGTCTGATATTTGTGAATACTATATGAAAGACATAAAACAAAAAATAGATAAATTTCAAAAAGAAAATGACTTCCTGTTTTATTGCAAACATGGATGGTTTCCTAATGCCTAAAATGAAATATAAATTAATAATTGCAGCAATTATATGCTTTACTATTGGATGGATGTTGGCGTATAATGAAATGTTATATAATAATAGTCAACAATCAATATGATCAATTAATAAGTAAAAATGAAATTTAAAATATTTAGTAAAAAATTTAGTTAAAATGTGGCATAGTGTATCAGTAAAAAAAATGATGTTAGTGGATATATATATTTCTATTTTGTCATAAAAAAACCTCTTATTTTTTATTTTTCTGTGGATGTGGTAAACAAGTCATTTAATAGTATAAATCCATTTACATACATATTTAAAGCAATGGAAAGCGAGAGTGTTGGTATGCAAAAAAAAATATACATCACTAAAACAATCTGTCAGGAATGACAATAAATGGAAATTATAATAATAAAATATAAATTATGAATAATTTTGAATACAAATATAATGCAAAAGTTATAAAGGTCTACGATGGCGACACTATAACAATAAAAGCTGATCTTGGTTTCAAAGTATCAATTGTTGAAAAAATAAGATTATATGGAATTAACACACCAGAAGTTAGGGGAATAGAACGTAAAGATGGACTTGTATCGCGTGACTTTTTAAGAGATTTAATCCTCAATAAAGAAATAGTAATAGAAACTATAAGAGATAAAAAAGGAAAGTATGGTAGATATTTAGGCGTAGTTTGGTATAATGGTGTTGATATTAATAAATTATTGGTCGATAAAGGTTACGCTGTTTATAAGGAATATTAAAATTATCATGCAAACATAAAGTAAATTTATGAAATATAATATAGAACAATTAAAAAAAATGGCAAAACATCTAATATATTGCAAAAAAAACAATTATTTTAGTTACCTTGAGTTTATTATAGCAGTGTCTACATATACAAGTACTACTCCAGAATATGTGGAGAAAAAAATACATGATTATGCAAATTCATGAAAATAAATCAAATGGGATATAAATTACTCTTGATGCGCGTGAAATGATTAGCGATGAAACATTCTCAAAAGAATTAGATAACTCTCTTAAACGTCAAAAAATAAAGATAAAAAAAAGACGTAAAATTATAGATAAATATTTATTATTTGATAATTATTGCCGTGATGGTGTGCTAGAAAGTCAAGATATGTTGGCTAGAGAATTTGAAGTCAAACAAAAAGAACTGAAACATATCCCTAGTGAGTTTAAAGAGCAATGCGACTATGTAGAATGGTTTAAAAAAGAATATAAAGGCGTTGTTATAATGTCCATTCGTAATGGTGGATTTAGAACACCAAAAGAAAGATTAGACCAAATTCTTGAGGGGATGCATCCTGGCGCAGCAGACCTATTTATTCTAGAATGGAATCTATGGGTCGAGTTCAAAAGAAGAAAAGGCGGGATTCAAAGTGAAAAGCAAAAAGAATTTGAAGAATATGTTACAAAAGTAGGTCATAGTTACTTTTTGGCTTTTGGATTTAAAGATGGAAAAGAAAAGACAGAAAATTTTATTAAAAATAGGATAAGAAATGAAATTAAATAGAAAAAATGCTAATAAAACTATTTGTTTTCTCAGTTATTTTATATGTGCTTTATTTTTAATGTGGTTTGTAGAATATTATTTAAAAATAACCCAATCACCTTATTTAATGTTGGCTGGATATTGGATATTTTGTTTTTCAATTAAACTAGAAGAATTAACACTTAAACTTTTAAACAAAAAAAATGAGACATAAATTAAAAGTAAAAAAGATAGAAAAAAAGATATTTGCATTTCTAGCATTGTTTGGAATAACTACAATAACATTAAAACTAATTAATGTTATTGATTGGCCTTGGTATATGGTTACATTGCCATTTTCAGTTTTTTGGATATTCTTTTTTGGTTGTTTTTTTGTTGCTATTATATGTGGATTAGTGATACACTCTGTTAACACATTATTAAAGTAAAAAAGTTTAAACACCCTATCTGGATGTGGGGCAGGTGAAAGCCATCGGATTTATAATCATTAGTCCGTAATAACACCAGAGAATACAAGTCCAGCACACACCTCAGCTAGTGGTATTTATATCATATAGCTAAAAAGTTGGATGTTGTATTTACGGTATTTTGGGATTACCCTAAGATTTACACTGGATAGACGTAACCAGTTTTTTTTTATAATTAATGGGTTTAAATAAAATTATGTTTTATGTTTATTATGGGCATATAAATAGCGACAACTACGATGCAAGCGATGATCCCATTTATAATATTGCTTAATTTAACACAACCAAACAAGTTGATGATTTTAGAAAAAAATTTGATGATGAATTGCACGATGAATGTCAAAACATCATATTTAGGATATTCTACGGCAAAGAGCGAAATTTATTGACATAGTTTTATATTTTACCTTTGCAATTATCTTTAAGTTATTTTAATTAAATCTTTAATATCTGCTAATTCTTGTAATTCATAATAGACAGATTTATAAAAAGCTCTTTAGATTCTTCATTGATTTTCATCTTCATAACAAATTTATCAATTTTCTTCGCGGCG
>JAJRPL010000458.1 GCA_024280815.1 Bacteroidota bacterium | reverse complement strand
TTAACAACACTTCAAACCATCTTAAATACGCTAGAAAACAATTATTTAAGTTTAAATGAAATAGACAATTCTTTAGAAACTGAAGATTTTTCTGGTTACATTAAAGAGTGGGTTAAGAGTATGTAAAGTTTATTATGAAAAAAAATATTCTTTTACTATTCATAACATTGAGTTCGTTTTTCTTCTACGCCCAAAAAAAAGAGCTTACACCTCAAGAAGAAGCAATAGAAATAGAGGGTGTTGAAGACATCCCTATTTACCCAGGTTGCGAAAAGAAAGACAAAGCATTGCATAAAAAATGTCTTGAACACAAAATTAAAAGCCTTTTTATCAGAAATTTTAATACTAAAATTGCTAAAGCTTTAAAATTAAAACCCAGCAGCTATGCTACCTATGTCATTTTTACTATCAATAAAAAAGGAATAGTTTCAAATATTGGTGCTATTGGTTTTCATTACAAACTGGAAAAAGAAGGAGTCAGAGTTGCAAAATTGCTTCCTAAAATGAAACCAGGTAAAAATAACGGCAAAGTTGTTGCTGTAAAATACACCTATCCTGTAATAATTACGATAGAATAAAAACTATATTTGTAAAAAAATATACCTATGAAAAAAATCACCCTATTCATTTTATTTACATTGAGTTCATTCGTCTTTTTTGCTCAAGTAAAAGAAACTGTTGAAGAAGTAACTATTGAAACTATGGTTGAAGAAGAAGTTGAGGAGGATGTTGAAGATTCTGACGTTCCATTTTCAAGGATAGAAGAGGTTCCTATTTATCCAGGATGTAAAGGAAGTAAGTCTGAATTAAGAAAATGCTTACAATATTCAATACAAAAACATGTAGCTAAAAATTTTAACACAAATTTGTCTAATGAATTAGGACTTTCAGCAGGAAAAATAAAAGTATATGTTGTTTTTATGATAGATAAGAATGGAGATATTGTTAATGTTAGAGCTAGAGGGCCTCATAAAAGATTAGAAATGGAAGGTATAGAGGTTGTTAAATCTTTGCCTAAAATGAAGCCCGGAAAAATGAGTGGAAGACTTGTTGGTGTAAGATATACATTACCTATAACACTTTTAATTGAGGCTGATAATAAAGCTGAGCAAGAGATAGAAACTAATCAAGAAAATATAATTTCTGAAGCTGTAGATATTGAAGATGAAGAATCAGAAGACATGCCATTTGCAATTATTGAAGATGCACCTATTTTTCCTGGATGTGAAAAATTAGATAAAAACCTTCGAAAAATGTGTATGCAAAATCAAATTAAGAAACATGTTGCTGCTAATTTCAATGTTGACCTAGCAAACGATTTAGGGCTAGATTCTGGTAAAAAAAGAGTTTATGTCGTCTTTAAAATAGATAAAAATGGAGATGTTGTCGATTTAAGAGCAAGAGGCCCTCATAAAAGGTTAGAAATGGAAGCTATGAGAGTTGCTAAATTATTACCTAAAATGACTCCCGGGAAGCATCGTGGTAAACCTGTTGGTGTAAAATACACCTTACCAATAACACTTTTAGTTGAAGGAACAAAAGAAAACGAAGATCCAAATGAAAACTAGTGAACAACATAAAATTTACGAAAAGGCCCGTAAAAGGGTCAAACAAAAAAAGAGATTATACTTTCATTTTATTCTTTTTTTAATTGGTTCTGTATTTTTCATTGCTCTTAACTTATTTTTTAACGTTGGAGAGCAATATGGAGAATGGTTTAAATACGCCATTGCCATATGGTTTTTTGTATGGATACTTCATTTTGTAAATGTTTTTATCACCAATAAATTTTTCGGCAAAGACTGGGAACGTATTGAAACTGAAAAGCTAATGGATAAATACGAAATGAAAACTGAAAAACTAGAATCAGATTTAATAAAAAAAGGAGTTATTACACCAAAGGATAAGCTTTCAAACTCTCAAAAAAAAACTTAAAACCATTGATAACAATTATAGCTGCTATTGGCAAAAATAGAGAGTTAGGTAAAAACAATGACTTAATTTGGCATTTACCTAACGATTTAAAACGATTTAAGAAAGTAACCTCTGGCCATGATGTAATTATGGGTAGAAAAACTTTTGAATCACTTGGTAGGCCATTACCCAATAGAACAAATATTATCATTACTAGAAATACTAATTATAAAGCAGAAGGTTGCATTGTAGTCAATTCTCTAGAAGCAGCTCTAAATATAGCAACAGACCCTAATCCTTATATTTTAGGTGGCGGAAATATCTACAGCCAAGCCATTAAAATTGCCAATGTATTAGATCTAACTCTAGTCGATGCTACGCTAGATGCCGATGTGTTTTTTCCTGAAATAGATACTGAAATTTGGAAAGAAGTTTTTCGTGAAGATTTCAAAGCTGATGAAAAACACAACTACAATTATAGTTTTGTGACTTTTGAGAGGAAATAAGAGTGTTTAAAAAAAACCTCCGCCCTGACAAAAATCAGGACACTTCCCTTTAACAAAGGGAGGAACCGTTCATACTAAAGATTAAGATTTGATATTATTTTAAGTCTCATCCGTTTACAACTACTATTTTATCTTTATTTCAAAAGGCATTCTAGCCTGTACACCTTTTAATTTAGAAAACTCTTTTATGTTTTTATAAATTTCATAATTCTCAATTCCTAATTCTTCTTTCAACAATTTTTCTTTGCTGAGTTTCAGTAAAGAAGGTGTCTTAAAAGCATCTTTGAAATCCTTTTTATAAATAGGATAATCACTCGTTTTA